>CALVLW010000073.1 GCA_944341315.1 uncultured Clostridia bacterium | reverse complement strand
CCTGCCTTTAAGCCCTCGATCTGTTGAAATTTATCAGGCAGCCGCTTAGGATTATCCTGCGCTCCTCCGCGGTGAGCGCGCCCAGCTCCAGCTGGACGTTTTTGACCTTGCCCTGCGAGATATGTTTTGCGGGCACGACCTCCGCGCCTTCGCGTATCAGCCCGGCGATGTTTTCTATATAGATATAGTCGCCCACCTTGTAATCGAACGCGCGGCACACGAGGGGAAGCATGCCCCAATTTATAAGGTTGGAGCGGTAACGCTTGGTGGCGTATTCGCAGGCGACGTTTGCTATGCCGCCCAGCACGCGCTGGGAGGAAGCCGCCTGCGCCCTTGCGGAGCCGTCACCCGGCTTTCTTGCGACGACGCAGCTGCCGTACATCGTGTCTTTTGCGAGTTTTATGCCCACTTCGGCAAGCACCTCTTCGGGCAGGGAGCCGCTCTCCCTGCGCGTTTTTTCGTCCTCAGCCACCCGCTTTGCCCTTTCAACGTAGCCGGGATCCTTGCGCGAGAGCGCAAACTGCGCCAGCCTTAACGGATTGGAGCGGTAAGAGGAAGTTTCGCCCGAGGGGATGAGCTCGTCCGTGGTGGTGACGGGATCGGTGAGCACGCTTACCGCCTTTATGAGCACGCTGTCGGCAAGCGGCAGCTGCTGCGGCCAGTCGGCGATGTTGTTGCCGTAAACGAGTTGCTCCTCCGGCCTGGGGTTGCCCCAGCCGCGGTAAACGCGCTTTTCGTATATGGAGCCGTCGAAGTAATATTTTTTGATCTTTCTGGTATATTCCGCCTCCGTTGCCGGGGTAAGCACGCCACCGTTGGCAGCGGTCGCGGCGATGGAGCGCGCGTCCATCAGGGCTACGGCGGCAAGCTGCCCCTCGCCCGGTTTGGAGCCCTCCCTGTTTTCGAAATTGCGGGTGGTGTGGCGCACGGACAGCCCGTTGTCGGCGGGGGTGTCGCCCGCGCCGAAGCAGGGGCCACAGAACGCCGTTTTTACTATCGCGCCCGCGCCCATCAGGCGGGAGATATAACCGTTGTCGACAAGGCACTTGAACACCGGCTGGCTCTGCGGATAAACGCTGAGGGAAAATTCGCCGTTGCCGCAGCTCCTGCCGCTCAATATCTCCGCGGCCTCGGCTATGTTTTCGTACATGCCGCCCGCGCAGCCGGCTATGATGCCCTGATCGACGTACACCTTGCCGTCCCTTACCTTGTCGGTAAGGCGGAAAGTGTTGCTGCCCTTTAACCTGTTGCCCTGCTCCTGCACTTCGGCAAGCAGTTCCTTACCGTTTTCTATCACTTCCCTTATGGTGTAGGCGTTGGAGGGATGGAAGGGCAGCGCTATCATGGGTTCAACGCGCGAGAGGTCGACGACCACCGCGCCGTCGTAATAGGCGGGCTGGACGGGATGCAGCTCCTTGAAATCGCCCTCTCTGCCGTGCACCTTGAAAAATTCGCGCGTGACGCCGTCCGTCTCCCATATGCTGGAAAGGCAGGTCGTTTCCGTGGTCATCACGTCTATGCCGAGGCGGTAATCCATGGAGAGGTTTGCCACGCCGGGGCCGATAAATTCCAGCACCTTGTTCTTTACGAAGCCCTTTTTGAACGTTGCTCCCACGAGGGCGATGGCTATGTCCTGCGGGCCGACGCCCTTTTTTGGCTTGCCCTTTAAGTAGACGGCTATCACGTCCGGGCGCTTGACGTCGTAAGTCTGCCCGAGGAGCTGTTTTACGAGCTCGGGCCCGCCCTCGCCCACCGCCATGGTGCCCAGCGCGCCGTAGCGCGTGTGGCTGTCGGAGCCGAGTATCATTGCGCCGCACTTTGCCTCCGCCTCCCTCATATACTGATGGATGACGGCGAGGTGCGGGGGAACGTAATTGCCGCCGTATTTTTTTGCCGCCGAAAGGCCGAACACGTGGTCGTCCTCGTTTATAGTGCCGCCCACGGCGCACAGCGAGTTGTGGCAGTTGGTGAGCGTGTACGACACGGGGAATTTTTCCAGCCCCGAAGCCTTGGCGGTCTGGATTATGCCGACGTAGGTTATATCGTGCGAGGCGAGCGCGTCGAACTTTATGCGCAGATCCTCGTCGGTGCCCCTGTTGTGGGCGTTCAGGATGGAATAGGCCATGGTGGACTTTACCGCGCGCCGTTTTTTGGCCTCGGTCATAAAGGCCTCGCTCTCCCTGAACAGCCTGTTCTCCGTGTAATATACTCCGCCCTTTATAAGTTTTATCATAGATGCGTCTCCCTTTTTCCGCGCCGCGCCGCGGCCGTTCGTATTACCGTTCCATTTTACCGCAAAACGCGGGATTATTCAAGGCTTTGCCGCGTGAAATTTTTTACAAACGACATATTTTTGCGCAAAGCGGCGTTCAGGAAGCACGAACGGTGCAAAATTGTGTTGCAATGCGGGCGCTTTTGATGTATAATGCTGCCATGAAAGTTTTTAAGATAAAATTCGGCCGTTCGGTCTATATAACGCTCGGCTTCGTGTTTGCCGTGGGCGCGGCGGTGTTCGCGCTGACGCTGTGGCAGGTGATAGACTTCGGGCTGAGGCACTCCGCCATGCCCGGGTTCACCGTTGCAAAGTACGTGCTTATGTTTTTCGTTGCGGCGGCGCTGATAACGATAGGCGTGCTGCTCCTTACGCGTTCGTTTTTTGCGATCGACGGCAAAAAGATAAAGCTGAGTTTTGCCGCGCTGCCCACCGTTTACGACGCGGACGACGTGGACGTCGTGGTGCTGGACAGGGTGACGAACAGGCTGAGCATAGTCTTTAAGGACGAAAAATGCATAAACGTGGCGATAAACGCCGAAAAATACAACGACTTCGTACAGGCCGTGCTGGACGCCAATCCCGCGATAGAATACAGCATACAGTCCAAAACCGGCACGGGCGAGGACGAAAACAAGTAAATGCGAACGGAGTGCGGCGCGCTGCGCCGCGCTTTTTTTACGGAAAGATACAAAAAAGCAGGCGGGAGCCTGCCTTTTGTTTGCGTTCAGTCCTTGTTTTTGAGTTTTTTGTTTATCATTCGCTTTATCGAAGTGCGGTGCTCCTCGCCGCCCAGCAGCTTATACAGGTTTTTGTGGTGGGCGATCCATGTGAACAGATTGATGGCGAGCAGCAGCACGAAACAGAAGATAACCCAACCGTTCCGCAGATCTTCGAAATAGCGCGAAAAGAAGAGCGCCGCCTGCCAGATGGAGAACGCCGAAACGCCGAGGAGCGAACCCATGGAGCCCCATTCCGACACGGCGATGTAGGCGAACACTACGAGACAGACGCCCAGCCCGATGAACACGTTCCACCACTGTTCGCACGAGAGCGCTACCCAGAACAGCCCCAGCGTGGAGGCGATGCCCTTGCCGCCCTTGAACTTCATGGTAACGGGGAAGATGTGGCCTATCACCACGAACAGGCCGCAGAAATAGCGCATCACGTCGGACACTATCACGTCGGTGCCCGCAAACACGCTGTTGCGGAACACGAAGTAGACGGCGAGCACGGGGATGCCCCCCTTGAAGGCGTCGCAGAAAAAGTTTATGATGCCCACTTTCAGCCCGAAGGTGCGCATCATGTTCATCGTGCCCGGGTTGCCGCTGCCCACGTCGCGTATGTCGCGGTTTTTGAACTGCGAGATTATAACGGCGAAGTTGAAGCAGCCGACGAGGTAGCACGCCGCGGCGGCTATCAGAAAATAATACCACTTTTCCGAAAAAACGAACTCTGTCATAACCTTACCTTAAAACGCGGTCAGTCCTCTTCCTTTTTGTCGCGGGTGAAGATCCTTACGGGCGTGCCCGAAAAATCGAACGCCGAGCGCAAAGTATTCTCTAAAAACCGCTTGTAGGAAAAGTGCAGCAGCCTGCCGTCGTTTACGAACAGCGCTATCGCGGGGGGAGCCTCGCCTATCTGCGTTACATAGTAAATTTTAAGCCGCCTGCCGTTATACGACGGCGGTTCGTTGGCGCGCACGGCGGAACTTATCACGTCGTTGAGAACGCCCGTCTGTATGCGCCTGCGGGAATTTTCATACACCTGTTTTACCGCCGCGAGTATCCTGTCCGTGCGCTGCCCCGTCTTTGCCGAGATATACAGCGAGCGGAAGTAGTCCATGAATTTGAGGTCCTCTTTAAGTTTTGCCTGAAATTCGTTTATGGTGTTCGTATCCTTTTCCACGAGGTCCCACTTGTTCATCAGCACCACGGATGGCTTGCCCTGTTCGTGGACGTAACCTATTATCTTGGTGTCCTGTTCGGTCAGCCCCTCGGTGCTGTCCACCACCAAAAGGCAGACGTCGGCGCGGCGCACCGCGTCGAACGCGCGCATCACCGAATAATATTCCACGTCGTCCTCCACCCTGCTCTTTTTCCTGATGCCCGCCGTGTCTATTATGGTATATCGCGTGCCGTCGGGAGCGGTAAAAAGGGTGTCGACGGCGTCGCGCGTGGTGCCCGCCATATCGGTGACGATGGAGCGGTCGAACCCGAGCAGCCTGTTCACGAGGCTGGACTTGCCCGCGTTGGGCTTGCCCACGACGGCGATCTTTATGCTGTCGTCCTCCTCGGCGGGGATCTTTTCGAAGTAGCTTACGACCTCGTCCAGAAGGTCGCCCAGCCCCGTGCCGTGTTCGGAAGAAACGCCGTAAGGCTCGCCGAGGCCGAGCGAATAAAACTCGAACAGCTTTTCCGGCGAATAATCGTCCACCTTGTTAACGACGAGTATCACGGGCTTTTTGCTGCGGCGGAGCATGTCCGCCACGTCGTGGTCGGAGGCGGTGAGCCCCTCTTTGCCGTCCACGAAAAACAATATCACCTGGGCGGTGTCGACAGCCACCTCAGCCTGCTTTTTTATCTCCTTCCACATGGTATCCTGCGACTTTAACTCTATGCCGCCGGTGTCCACCATGGAAAAGGCGCGCCCGCGCCACTCCGCGTCGGCATACAGCCTGTCGCGCGTTACGCCGGGCCTGTCCTCCGTTATTGCAATTTTTCTGCCTGCGACCTTGTTGAAAAAGGTGCTTTTGCCCACGTTGGGCCTGCCGACTATCGCGACGAGCGGTTTTGCCATGCCTTACCTGCCGTAAAAAAATTATGTTCCCCTATATTATAGTTAAAACGCGGAAGTTTGTAAAGAAAAACGGCCCGCCTTGCGGAAAGCCGTTTTTTGGTTTTTGCTTTCAGAGCATCCCGAGCACGCAGCCCGCCACGTAAACGACGAGCGCCGCCCAATACACGATCTTCCATACCTGCGCCTTGCCGCGCACGTAATTATAAGCGGGGAAAGCCACCGCCACCAGCAGGGCGAGCTTGCCGAGCAGGTCGAAGACGCTGATTATCGTACCGCCCACGTTGCCGAGGTCGAACAGACCGAGTATGCCCCTTGCGACGAACAGCACCGCGGCAAAGAATATGCCCCAGAACGCGCAGAGTTTTACTATATCCACGGTCTCCCTGTGGACGGTGCGCTTAGCGGTCTTTTTCTTGTTGTTTGCGTTATCTGCCATAATATACCTCCCGCAGATTTTTTACACACGACATTATAGCACCGCGCGGACAAAATTTCAACGTCGGGGCTAAACTTTTTTCAATTTGTTAAGAACAGACAAAAAATATCCCGGCAGAGGCGCCTCGAAGTTCATCTCCTCGCCCGTGGAAGGGTGAACGAATTGCAGCTGCGCGGCGTGCAGCAGCTGGCCGCCGAGCGCGAATTTCTGCCTCTTTATCCCGTAAACGGGGTCGCCCACGACGGGGTGCCCGAGGTACTTTGCGTGCACCCTTATCTGATGGGTGCGGCCCGTCTTTAAGTCGAAACGGCACAGAGTATAGCCGATATAACGCTGCATCACTGTGAAATCGGTTATTGCGAGCCTGCCCTTGTCCGCAGGCACCACCG
>CALVLW010000072.1 GCA_944341315.1 uncultured Clostridia bacterium | reverse complement strand
GGATATATCCCTCCGCGAGCAGCTGTTCGTAAGCCGTCTGCACGGTAACTACGCTTACGCCCAGATCGCGCGCCAGCGTGCGTTTGCCGGGCAATCTTGCGCCCTCTTTAAGCTTTCCGCCAAGGATATCGCCGCGCAGGGCCTTATACAGCGTTAAGTATTTATTTTTGCCGCCGAGGTCGTAAGCATACACGGCGCCGTCCTCCGGATATATAATTTGAGCCGCCGCGCCGTGGCGCGGCGGCGTTATTTTTGCGTACGGCCCGCGGCGTGCGCCGCGGACGAACGTTACGATTGCAGGCGGTCTGCCACGGCATACAAAAACCCGCGGCTGTCCAGCTTTTCGGGAACGACGCCCTCCCGCCTGAACAGCGGAACGAGGTCGCCCGTCATTTTGCCGCCTTCGATGGTGTCGATGACGGCGCGCTCCAGCTTTTCGGCAAAGCCGCACAGGGCGGGGATGCCGTCCAGCTCGCCGCGCTTTTTAAGCGCGCCCGTCCACGCCCATATGGTCGCGACGGAGTTGGTGGAGGTCTGCTCGCCCTTGAGATACCTGTAATAATGGCGGGTAACGGTGCCGTGAGCCGCCTCGTATTCGTATTTGCCGTCCGGCGAAACGAGCACGGAACTCATCATGCCCAGCGAACCGTAGGCGGTTGCCACCATGTCGCTCATCACGTCGCCGTCGTAAGTTGTGCACGCCCACAGCACGCCGCCTTCGCTGCGCATTATGCGCGCCACTATGTCGTCTATCAGCGTGTACATGAAGTATATGCCCGCGCGTTCGAACTTTTCCTTGTATTCCCGCTCGTAGAGCTCGTTGAAGATATCCTTGAAGCGGTGGTCGTAAGTCTTGGAGATGGTGTCCTTTGCGCCGAACCACAGCGGCATGCCGTTTTCCAGCGCGTAGTTGAAGCAGCTTACGGCAAAGCCCTTTATGGATTCGTCAAGGTTGTGCACGCCCTGCACTATGCCGTCGCCGCCGAACTGCTTTATCAGATTGCGCGAACGCTCGTTCCCGTCTTTGTCGCAGAGCACGAGGTAGGCGCTGTCGCCCGCGGCGGCGCGCGTTTCCACGGAATTATACACGTCGCCGTAAGCGTGTCGCGCAAGCACTATGGGCTTTTTCCAGCCGGGGACGTAAGGCGTTATGCCGTTCACGATTATGGGCGCGCGGAAGACAGTGCCGTCCAGAATGCGCCTTATGGTGCCGTTGGGGCTCTTCCACATCTGCTTTAAGTTATATTCCTCCACGCGCTGCGCGTTGGGAGTGATGGTGGCGCACTTTACGGCAACGCCGTACTTTTTGGCTGCAAGCGCCGCCTCTTCCGTTACCTTATCCTCCGTCCTGTCGCGCTCCTTTAATCCGAGGTCGAAATATACCGTTTTCAAATCGACGCAGGGCTCTATAAGTATCTCCTTTATCCACTTCCAGAGCACGCGCGTCATCTCGTCGCCGTCCATCTCCACGAGCGGCGTCTTCATGACTATCCTGCCTGCCATAGGCTCACCTCCTGCGAATCGCGTCTTTTATTTGATTATATAATCGCGGGAGGGTTTTGTCAAACGAATGGGCTATTTGAGTTTGCCGCCTGCAGGCAGCGCGGCGAGTATGCCCGTCTTTACGAGCAGTTTGCCGCGGGATACCGAAAAGTCGAGCACGGCGCGCTTTATCGCCTCCTCCAGGACGGGAAGGAACTTTTTGAGCGTGGGCGAAAACAGATACCACGCAAGCGAGCCGGGCACGGTGTTCACCTCGCTCAGCCATAATTTTTCGCCCTGCAAAAGATAATCGAAGCGCGCTATCCCGCGCATATCCAGGCGCGAATACACGGTGCGCGTCGTTTCGCGCACGCGCCGTGCAAGCTCTTGCGGGATATCGGCGGGCATCACCGACCTGCCTCCGCCCGCATACTTGTCGTCGAAGGTGAGCAGCCCGCCGGAGGAGAGCGACTCTTCGCACAAGGAAACTTCCACGCCCTCCGCACCCATATAGGCGGCGCAGTTTATCTCGCGCCTGTCGGTAAGATAAGGCTCGCACAGCACCTTGGAGTCGTAACAGAACGCGGCGCGCACGGCGGTCTCGAACTCCGCGGCGCCGTCCGCTCGGGCGACGCCTATGCTGGAACCGAGGCAGGCGGGCTTTATTATCGCGGGCAGCCCCACGGCGGAAATTGCCGCGGGGATATCCGCTTCCGAACGCAGTTCAAAATAGGGCAGCACGGGCACGCCCAGCCCGGACAGCACCACTTTGGAGCGGCACTTATCCAAAAAAGCCGCGCCGGAAAAAACGTCGCCGCCCGCCATGGGTATGCCGGCGCAGGCAAACAGCCCGGCCACCCCTCCGCCCTCGCCCTGACCGCCGTGGCAGCAGTTTACCGCGGCGTAAAGCGGCACGGATTTTTTTATTTTGCCCCGCCTGCCGAACACGTAAAGCCCGCCGTCCGCGACTATGCAGCGCGGGCTTTTGAGTTCGTCGCCCCGCCTGAACACCTCAACGTCGCACAGCTCCTCGCCGCACACCATGCCGCCGCCGGGCGATATATACACGCCCGTCACGTCGGAACCGCCGTATCTGAGCACGTTCGCCGTCATGGTGCCCGTTATCACGGATACCTCGCTTTCGTTGGAAACGCCGCCGAATACCACGGCGATCTTGCCTTTGAGCATAAAAAAACACCTCCGCCGTTATTTCCAGCTTTGGTGTATCGCCCGCACGCCGCCGCGCGTGCGCGGCGGCGTTGCTTTCCGGGTTTTGGTCTTTTCAGTAAATATCGGGCAGGTCGTTGAGGAACAGCACCGTATCGCCCCGCTCGAGCACGTTTTTAAGCTCTGCCTGCGCGTCTTTAAGCGTTGCGCGCAGCAGCAGTTTTTCCGGATCGCCGCCCGCCTCGGCATACCCCTCCTTTACGGGCGCGACCAGCGTGTCGCCCACGAGTATAACGAGGTCGAGTCCCGCCAGCAGTTTGCCGAATTCGCGGTTTTCGCCCTCTTCGAGGATGCCCAGCTCGACTATGCCGGGCGTCACGACCAGCTTTCTGCCGCCGAACGAACGCAGCACGTCGAGCGCGGCGCGCGCCCCCTTTACGTTGGCGTTGTAGCCGTCGTCCAGGATATTTATGCCGTTCAGCGACGTAAGCTGCAGGCGGTGCTCCACAAAATCCAGCCCTTCGGCCGCCGCCGCGATGTCGGCAAGGCTTACCCCCGACTCGTAGGCGAGCTGTGCCGCGAGGCCGATGTTGTAAGCGCAGTGCGTGCCCAGAAGTTTCGTGCGGACGCGCGCGCTTTTCCCGCCGAGCGTAAGCGTGAACTGCGTCCCTCCGCAGTCCGCAACGACGTCGGAAACGCAATCGCACACCTCGAAAGGACAGGGACTATCCTTAAAATACTGTGCGCAGTCGGCTGCGATGAACGCCTTTTTGCGAGTGGCGGAAAGTATTTCGCCCTTGGCTTTTATTATATTCTCCAGGCTCTCGAAAGTTTCCAGATGCTGGGCGCAGATGCCCGTCACGAGCGAATAATCGGGCGGACAGATGGCGCAGAGTTCGGCTATGTCGCCCACGTTGCGCGCGCCCATCTCGGCGATGAACACGTCGTACTGCGAAAGGTCGTTGGCGTTTACCGCAAGCGCGATGCCTATCGGCGTGTTGTGCGAACGGGGAGTGGAGAGCACCCTGTATTTTTTGCCGAGCATGGCGGCAAGTATGTTTTTAGTGCTCGTCTTGCCGTAACTTCCCGTTATGCCCACCACGGTTACGTCCGAAGCCGCAAGCTTTTCCGTTGCCTTTCTGATATAGTTGCGGTTGTGGGGCACTTCGTATATCTTTGCCGCGGCGTTGGCCGCACAGACGAGCAACAGCAGCGTAACGGGCAGCACGGCGAGCGGGCAATAGCGCAGCACGTCGAACGCGGGGCTGCCCCACACCTCCGCGGCAAAGTTGAGCAGCGTTACCAGGATGTAAGCGGCGACGCTGCATATAAGGAACAGCACTATCTCCAGCCGCCTGAACCTGCGGGTGCGCACGGCGGGCACGCGCAGCGCTATCTTTCCGTCGGCGTAGATATACGCGCCGAAGAACACCGCATAGGGCACCAGCCCCGCAAGCGCCGCCCACTGCCCGGCAAACGAAAAGCACAGCGACACCACCGCGCACGAGAGCGCGCACAGCATGCCCAGAAGCGACAGCCTTTCGAACGACATGTTGTTGCGCTTGCGCGCCCAGCGGAGCAGTTTTTTGCCGGAATAACCGAACTCCTGCAGCGCGCCGAGTAGCTTGGTGGACGACATGGTGAGCAGCGCGCCGAAACACAGCGCGATGAGCACGCATTCCAAAGTTTTTTCCCAAGAGATGAAAATACCCATTATATCACCCGTTCTCCGCCGAAAAACGCGGCCGCGGCGGCGTTGAACGCCGCGCAATTATCCATAAAACAGAAATGACCGCCGCCTATTATTTTAAGGCAGGCGTGCGGCATTGCAGAGGCAAAGGCAAGCCCCTCCTCCGCGGGCGGCGTCACGCAGTCGTCCCCGCCGTAAACGAGCAGCACGGGACAGCCTATCCTTGCCGCGTCCGCACGCAGATCTTCGTTGACTATCTTTTTGTAACTTTCGCGCATCACGGGCGAAAGCTGTTTGTATTCCTCGCTGCCGAACGCGCGTTCGGCAAAGCGCGGCGCTATCTTTTTTGCCAGCCGGTAAGCCCTTACTTTGCGCATATATGCGCGCGAACGCGGTTTTACTATGCCCGCGCCGCCCGTAATTAGCATGCTCTTTACGAGCTCCGGGCGCGTTGCCGCAAGCTTTATCGCCACCCTTGCGCCAAAGGAATGGGCAAGGACGTGCGCCCGCGACATGCCGCAGGCGGCAAAAAATTTTTCCGTCCACGCGGCGTAATCGCCCACCGACCAGCCGCCGGGCACGGGCGAGGACGCGCCGAAACCCGGAAAGTCGGGCGCGGTAACGCAGAACCTGCCCGCAAGCGCGGGGACGTTGTTGTAAAAGCTCTCTTTGCACGACATGTAGCCGTGCAGCATAACGAGGTCTTCGCCCCGTCCGCACCGCCTTACCGCGATGTGCAGCCCGTCGATAAAAATACCGATACCCCCGATGATATGCCTTATTTAACTTGCGAAACGCCCGTCTCCCTTGCCATTACCAGGCAGTCTTCGCCGTCGGTGTAATACCTCGTGCGGGCGTAAACGCCCTTAAAACCGTGCTTTAAGTACATAGCCATCGCGACGGCGTTGGAAACGCGCACCTCCAAAAACACTCTTGCCGCGCCGCGCTCTGCCGCCGCGGCCACCAGCGCCTCCAGAATGGCGCCGCCGAGGCCGCCTCCCCTGAAACGCTCCGCCACGGCTATATTGTCTATATCCGCGGTGTCGTAACCGAACGTAACGCCGCCGTAGCCCGCTATCTCGCCGTCCTCTTCGCACAGGACGCCCGCAAAGTTGTCGTTGCCGAAACTTTCGGCAAGCATGCGGTAGCTCCACGGCTCTTTTGCAAAACATTCCTTTTCCAGCTCGGATATGCGCAGGATATCTTCGTACTTCCAGCCGCGCAAAGTCATTTTCTGCCCTCCTCCGCCTGCGACCTGCGCACGTACAGCGCGTGCATTTCCCCGAAGGGCGCGCCGCCCGCAAGTTTTGCCGTTACTGCGGGATAAAGGCATTTTCCGGCGTCGAGCGCGGTGTAACGCGGCAGCGTACGCTCTTCGAAGCCGTAAAGCGGCAGGCCGTAAGCCGCCAGCTCCTCGTCGGAGATATAAACGGGCTCGCCCGCGGCGCCGCCGGTAAAGCGGCAGGCGTAGCTGTGCCCGTGGGCGGCGTCCACCACGGCAAAAAAATCGCCGCAGTCTATATTATATGCGATAAGTTCGAAAGAAGTGAGCGGCATTAGCGGTTTGCCCGCCGCAAGCGCAAAGCCCTTTGCGGCGGAAATGCCTATGCGTATGCCCGTGAACGAGCCCGGGCCGGTGACCGCGCAGAAAAAATCGCAGTCCGCGGGGGAAAGCTCCGCCTCTTCGAGCGCGCTCTCCGCCTCGCCCATCAGCATCACGGACTGCCGCAGCGCGCAGTTTTTTACAAAGCGCAGCGCCCTCTTTTTGCCGCACGCCAGCACGGTAAGGTGCGCGGAGGCGGTGTCCACCGCCAGAAATTTTTTGGTATCGACTTCCATGCGTCAGTATTCTATCCTCCGCTCCCCTTCGGAAACCTTGGTCAAAGTAACTTTTTTGCAGTTCTGCGGCAGCACTTCCGCTATATTTTCCGCCCACTCTATAAGGCACACCCCGCCGCCGTAAAAGTAATCGGTAAGCCCGAGTGCCTCCGCCTGGGCTCCGTTTTTAAGGCGGTAACAATCGTAATGGTAAAGTTTGCCGCCGTAATCGTTCATATAGGCGTACGTCGGGCTGAGCACCTCGTCCTCTATGCCCAGCCCCCGCGCGACGCCCTTGGCGAACACCGTTTTGCCGGCGCCCATACCGCCTTCAAGGAGCACCACGTCGCCCGGTTTCAGCGACTTTGCGTATTCGGTTGCAAGAGCCGACGTTTCCTCTGCGGAACGCGAAATAAAAACTGCCATACGCATATATTATAGCGCGCACGGCAGTTTTTTGCAATTAAATTGAAGTAAGTAAACGGCCTGCGGAAAATTACGCCGCGCCGTTGCCGTCGCGCTTGCCGGCATGCTTTGCGCGCATACCCTCGAACTTGGCGTTGGTGGCTTTTATGAGCCGCGAGAGCGGCTTGTAAAGCACCAGCGTCACGACGGTTATGAGCGCGACCTTTATCGCGTTGAACAGCAGCACCCAATACCAGAGGTCGAGCGTGAGCTGCTGCCCCTCCTGCCAGGTGCCGAGCCCGCCGAAATAATAGAACGCGGGGAAGTTGAGCAGATAATTTACGGGGATGCAGACCGCCAGCAGCGCAAGGCAGCCGAGAACGAGCGTTATAACGACCGTCTTTAACCCCTTGTGCTTTTTATATACTATCGCGGGGATGAGCATATAGGGCAGTATGAACAGCACGTTGGCAAGTTCGCCCACGAACATCGTGTTGCCCACGGTGAGCGCGTGTATCAGCTCTTTGAGCACGCAGATCACCACGCCCGCCACGGGGCCGAGCGTAAAGCCGCCTATCATTACGAAGGCGTTGGAGAAATCAAGTTTGAGAAAGCTTACCGGCGTGCCGGGGAGCAGGGGAAAATCGAGCAGGTAGAGCACGTAGCTTATTGCCGTGAACACGGCGATATACGCCATGCGCGTGGCGGTAAAGTAACCGGTAAACGCCTGACGCGCGCTCTTTTTGCGCGGATTTTCCGCAGTCTGCATTTCGGGCGTTCCGCCCGCCATTACGTTTTGTTCCATAAAAGAACTCCTTAAAAAAATATTTTCAAAGCAGTTCTTTGTGAACGGCAAAAAATGCGCCCCGAATATAACGGGGCGCGCGAAAAACCGCTCGTAAAAATTCTTTTACCATCCGGACTATACCGTCGGTCGCGGGATCTCACCGCGTCGGGAGGAGCGGACGCGCCCCTCTTCGCAGACTCATGCGCAAAACGCAAACACTGCCGGTGGGGAATTGCACCCCGCCCCAAAGAACTCACTTTAATTTGTATATATTATATAACCGTTTTATGCGGTTGTCAACCATACCGCAGGACTTGCGGCAAAAAATATATGCGGGCTTTCACCCGCATATACTTTTATTTGTTCAGCCGTTTTCCCGCTTTATCGCCGCGTTGCGGCGCACCTTTTTTGCAATGAAGTACGCCAGCACGCCTATGCCCGCTATCGCCAAAACGTCCCATCCGATGAGGATGAGCTTGTAATAAGCAAATCCGGGGATATATTTTGCGCCGTGGATAAAGTCGTTCATCGCGTTGGAATGCACCACGGTGTAAAGGATGTGGTGCGCCGCCTCGCGCGAGAAATACATATCCTGCGGGTGATCTGCAAGGTTGTAACCCTGTATAAAGTTACCGTCAAGGTCTACGGTCTTTAACTTGGCGTCGCCGCCCGCCGCAAGGCACTGGTCGTTGAACATATACGTTGCGACCTCGTAGTCGGTGAGCACGAAGCCGTTAAAGCCCCATTCCCCGCGCAGAACTTCGGTTATAAGGTCGTAATTGCCGCCCGCCCAGGTGGGGCCTATGCGGTTATACGACGACATTATCGCCGTTGCCGCGGGCACTTCGACCGTGGTGAACGTGTAAGTGGTCGTGCCGTCCTCGTTTTGAGTGCCCTTGTTGTAGTTGATCGTTACGTTATTATCGACGATGACAAGCTCGAACGCCTTTAAGTATATTTCGCGTATGGTCTGCTCGTCCGCCCACGTAACGATGCCCAGGTGGTCGCGGTGCGTCTCCTGATCGTTTAACGCAAAGTGCTTCAGGAAGGCGTACATGCCCTTGGTGGCGGCGCCGTTTACCGCCTGATAGCCCAGCTTGCCGCTTAAAAACGCGTCCTCGGAATAATATTCGAAGTTGCGCCCGGCAAACGGAGTGCGGTGGATATTCACGGCGGGGCCGTACCAGCCCTGAACGTCGCCGTACAGGCCGTCCTCGGCAATGCCGCGGCCCATATCGAAGGCGAGCTGTGCGTTCCACGTGCTGGCGAGCAGGTATTCGCTGGGCCAGGTCATGGAATAGAGCTGTTTGCCGTTCTCGTCCTTGCCGGTGGGCACGGAGCCGTGGCCGACCACGAGGTTGATGCCGGCGGGGCCGTCGAGGTCGGTGACCTCGGGCTTTACTATCGACTTCATTTCGACGGTGGTGTAGCCCGCCTGGTCTATCAGCTTGGAAAGTTCCGCCACGGTCACCTGGTCGAGCAGCTTATCCCACAGCGGATCGTCATAATCCAGCCCCCTCATGTCTATGAGTTCCAGCCCGTTATCCGCGCCGTAAGTGTGCTTTTTATATTCCTCCTTGCCCTCTTCGGGATTGAGCGAAGCGCGCGAATCGAGCTTTGCTTTGAGCGCCGCGGAAAGCTCGTGCTGCCACTGCTTGCCGCCTATTTCGGCGCCGCTGTCCGCAGAGGAAGCCGTGCCGTAGCGCAGGCCGTCGTTATCCATCGCCTGCCAATTTTCGCGCGAGAGGTACTTTGCGTCTGCAAGCGTGGAGTATTCGGCAAACTGATTTACTATCGCCTCGCCGTCCTTGCCCACGGAGTAAGTTTCGCTGTCCTCCCTCTCCTGCGTGTAAACGCCCACCATGCCTTCGTCGGCGGCGTTTTCCTCCGCGTCGAGCCCGCCCGCCGCAACGAGCTTGCCCTCGTCCACGCCGCGCGCCGCGAGGATGTTGTTGAGCGCCTTGTGCGCGTCGCTTGCGGCGGTGATATAATAATCGCCGTCGTCCAGAACGTAAGCGCCCTTTGTGCCGTCGCCGTTGTCGAATTCGTCGTTGTACGAAACGAAATCTTTAAGGTCGAGCGTTATCGTAACGGGCACGCTTTCGCCCGGCTCGATATAATCGGTCTTGGCAAATCCCACGAGCTGTACGGACGCCTTTTCCACCTCGCCCGTGGTATAGGGCGACTGCAAGTATATCTGCACCACCTCTTTGCCGCGGCGGCCGTCCGCCGAGTTGGCGACTTCGAGCGTTACCGTCATTTCGCCCGTTTCGGGATCCACGGGAGAGAGCTCGAAGTCCGACCAGGTGAAATCGGTGTAAGAAAGCCCGTAACCGAAGGGATACTGCACGGTGGAAGCGTAATCGTAACTGCCGGCGTTCGCCCTTTCGGTTACCACGTCTTCGTAACGCGTTTCGTAGTACTTATAGCCGACGTATATGCCCTCGGCATAGTTCACGTAATAATAATCGCTGCCGGTGTAGCGGTAATCGCCCATGTTCTGCATGGCGGGCGAAGAGAAGTTGTCGTAAACGAGCGTATCGACGAGGTGCCCCGAAGC
>CALVLW010000071.1 GCA_944341315.1 uncultured Clostridia bacterium | reverse complement strand
TCCCGAGGTTTATTATTACGAGGGCAGTGCAGCCTTCGCCGAAGGCGACATAGGCCGAGGGGCTTAAAACTATGTTGGATACGCCCCTGCACTCGCCGTAGTCTATCACCTTCGGATAGCCGTACTTACATCCCCCGCTATCCAATATATGCAGCGGCGAAGAAAAGGGGAACACGGATATCGTTTTACCAATAAAACTTCCCAGCTCCGTCCTGCCGCGGGCGGCGAACGCGACGGTGTTTTCCGATATGAGGCGCATGTCGGCGCCGTGCTCTTTGGCGTAATACAGCAGCTGGACGTTGCCGAGGAAGTGATCTTCCCTGCCGCCGAACGCGCCGTAGCAGTCTATTTCCGTGACTCCGTCGGCAAGCATCGCGCGCAGCGCTATCTCGCCGTCGGTAAAGTTCTTTTCCGCGGGATAAACTTTTTCCGGCGGGGGAACGGGGCGCTCTTTAAGGCTGTCGAAGTCGCCCACGTTCTTTATTATGTCCGCCCTGCCCTTTGCCCAGGCGTAAGCGCCGTCGCAGCAGTATGCGGGGACGCCCCGCGGAAGTTCGCCGCGGTAGGGCGCGCCGTTCAGAAGGAGCAGCGCCTTCATCCGCGCAGCTCCTTTACCGCCGCGGCAAAATCGGGCGCGCCGAACAGCGCGGAGCCCGCCACGAGCACGTTCGCACCCGCGGCAACGGCAAGCGGAGCGGTCTGCGCGTTTATGCCGCCGTCTATCTCTATGTCCATGTCCGGCCTGCCCGCAAGTTCTGCCAACGCCCGCAGCGCCGATATCTTGGGCAGCACCTCCGGGATGAACTTCTGCCCGCCGTAGCCGGGGAACACGCTCATCACCAGCACCATGTCGCACAGCGGCAGCACGGGGAACAGCTTTTCCGCGGGCACGTCGGGATTTATTACGGCGCCGCACTTTACGCCGTACGATCTTATGAGCGCGAGCGTCTCTTCGAGGTAGCTTTCCGAGATCCCGGCGCACGCCTCGTAATGCACCGTTATTATGTCCGCGCCCGCTTCGGCAAAGAACTTTATCTGCGTTTTGGGGTGTTCTATCATAAGATGCACGTCGAGCGGCAGCTTAGTAAGCGGTCGGATGCTTTTTACCATCTGCCCGCCGAAGGTTATCGGGCCGACGAACGAACCGTCCATCACGTCGCAGTGAACGAGGTCGGCACCGCCCGCCTCGCAGCGCTTAACCGCCGCGCCCATGGCGGAAAAATCGGCGGAAAGTATGGAAGGCGCTATCTTTATACGCATAATATTCTCCGTTAAGTAATGGATTTTACCGGGTTTCGCCGGATTTCGGGCAGGCTCCGCCGTTTCCGGCGTAACTTGCACGCAGCTGGCCGCAGGCGCCGCCTATATCGGCGCCCATCCTGCGGCGGAGGGTGGCCGATACGCCGCCCTCGGCAAGCAGCCGCAGAAATTCCCGCGCGGCAGCCTCGCTTGCGGCGGCAAGGTCGCGTTCCTTTACGTCGTTCAGCCTTATAAGGTTGACGTGGCACGGCCTGCCTTTAAGCAGCTTTACGAGCGCCCTTGCGTGCGCCGCGTCGGAATTTTCGCCCTCGATAAGCGAATATTCAAAGATATACCGCCTGCCAGTGGCGTTGAAGTAATCGGTGCAGGCGTCGAGTATGTCCGCTATCTTATAAGCCTTTGCCACGGGCATGGTGCGGGCGCGCTCTTCGTCCGTGACGTGGTGCAGCGACACGGTCAGGTTCAGGGGCAGCCCTTCGCGGGCGAGCTCGTGCATTTGCGGCACCAGCCCGCAGGTGGACAGGCTGACGTTGCGGGGGGATATGTTTATGCCGCCCTCCGCGGCCATGTCGCGCACGAACTTTATCACGTTGTCGTAATTGTCCAGCGGTTCGCCGCTGCCCATGAGCACGACGTTCGTCACCTGCCGTTTTGCCGGCGTGCCGCCGTGCGCGGCGTTGACTTTGAGCACCTGCGAAAGCATCTCGCCGGAAGTCAGGTTGCGCACCAGCCCGCCGAGGGTGCTGGCGCAGAACCTGCAGCCCATGCGGCAGCCGACCTGCGTGGAAACGCACAGCGTGTTGCCGTATTTATAGCGCATGAACACGCCCTCTATAAGGTTGCCGTCGGCAAGCCGATAAAGATATTTTTCCGTGCCGTCGGCAGAGGTAAGCGTCTTTATCACCTCGAGCGGACGGTCCTCGAACCGTTCGAGCAATTTCTGCACTAACGGCTTCGGCAGGGCGGGGACAGACGACAGGTCGTGCCCGCGCATCACGCCGTCGAACAGCTGCTTTGCGCGAAAGGGCTTTTCGCCCAGCTCCCGCACGAGGGCTTCCATCTGCGTAAGGTTGTAATCGGCAAGTATCTCTTTCATGGCGTAGTTTTGCTATATATCCGTGTGTTTTTATTTTTTGCGGACCAGGCGCGTTACAAAGAAGCCCGCCCCCTGCGAAATATGCGGCAGAAATTGCAGCCCGTAGCGCGTTTTGCGGGCGGGCAGGGCGCACTCCGGCAGTTCGAGCGCGAAATCGCCGCGCGACTGCAAAAAATCGTGCACCACGCTGTCGTTTTCCTCCGGCAGAACGGAGCAGGTGGAATAGTAAAGGCTGCCGCCCGGCTTTACGTAGCGGGCGCAGTTGCGCAGTATCCCGAGCTGCACCGCGGCGAGCGAAGCAACGTCTTCCTCCTTTCTGAACAGCTTTACGTCGGGGTTTTCGTTTATCACGCCGCTGCCCGAACAGGGCACGTCGCACAGCACGCCGTCGAAGGCGTCCTCCCACGCAGGCTCGAAGACGGAGGCGTCTCCCCGAACGGGGAACACGTTTTCCGCACCCATGCGCGCGGCGTAACTCTTTATCAGTTCCACGCGGTGGGGATGCAGCTCCTGCGCGGTAACAAAGGCGCACTTTTTTGCAAGCAGCACGCTTTTGCCGCCGGGCGCCGCGCAGGCGTCCAGCAGCCGTTCGCACGGGGATATCACCGAACAGATGGCTGCCGAACCCACCGACTGAAAGGTGTAATCGCCCCCGTCGTAGCCGCCGTCCCGCACGAAGTTCTTAAAAATATACACGCCCTCGAACGGAGTATCCTCGTGCGCGGCGGAAAGGTAACTTCCGGCGCCCCGCTCGAACCGCACGCACACCCCGTGCGAGGGGGTGGACAGAACGGCGAGGGCTTCGCCCTTGTAGCTGCGGCGCACGCGCTTTGCCAGCCACAGCGGCGCGCTTGCCTGCACGGAGAGCCGCTCGTCGGCGCCCGCCGGCAGCGGCGGCAGCTTGTAGGAGCGCAAAAAGGCGTTCACGAACCCCGCCGCGCCTCCCTTGCCCGCCTTTTTGGCAAGCTCCACGGCGCAGTCCGCCACCATGTAATCGTGCTTGCCCATAAATTCCAGCATATACAGCGCTATTTTGAGTATCAGCCGTATGGCGGACTTGGGCTGTTTTTGGCAATTTGCCCTTATGATATAGCTTAAATACACGTCCTTTTCGAGCACGCCGTAACATATCGCGGACGTACGCGGGCGGTTTTGCGGCTCGGTGGGCACCGAGGCGAGCGCCTGCTTTAAGTAAGCGCCGTTTTTATATACCTCGGAAAGGACGAGAAAGGGATCGGCGAGCGGGTTATTCAAGCCTGTCGCCCTCTCTTATCTTTCTGCCGTTGAAGATATCCGCCGCCGAAAGCCGTTTGCCGCCCGCAAACTGCGCTTCGGTAACGAGCACGCTGCCCGCGCCGCAGGCAACGAGGAGCCCCTTTTTTGTGACTTGCAGCACGCGGCCCGCCGCGCCGCCGCCTTCGCGGACGAACGCCCTTAAAAGATTGAGCGGGCCGCCGCCTTGTATGTAGAACGCCGCGGTCGAAGGGCTCATGCCGTTTATCAGCGCGCACACCCTTTCCGCGGGCAGGGAAAAGTTTATCCTTGCGTCCTCTTTTTTTATTTTTTTGCAGTAAGTGGCGGCACCTTCGTCCTGCAAAAGCAGGTTTTCGTCGCCGCGGGAAATGAGTTTTTCCGCCTCGCACAGCGCCTCGGCGGCAAGCAGCGAAAGCTTTTGCGAAAGTTCGCCCGCGGTCTCGCCCTCCTCTTTGCCGCAGCGCTTTACGAGCAGGATATCGCCGCTGTCCAGCGCGAGTTCGGTCTTCATTACGGTGACGCCCGTGACCTTTTCGCCCGCGAGTATTGCCGATTGAACGGGGGACGCGCCGCGGAACAGGGGCAGCAGCGAGGCGTGCGCGTTCCACACGCCACGGGGAAAGACGTCCAGCACATCGCGCGTTAAAAGCTGGCCGTAAGCGCAGGTGAACATGGCGTCGGCGCCGAGCGCTCTCAGCTCTTCGGCGTGGTCGCGTATCCTGCCGAACTGATACACGGGCAGCCCCAGTCCGAGCGCGAAGCTCTTTACGGGCGGCGGGGTGAGCACGCCCTTCCTGCCGAAGGGCCTGTCCTCCTGAGTGACCACGCCGACTATATCGGCGCCGCTGTTTACGAGCGCTTTGAGCGGCTCCACCG
>CALVLW010000070.1 GCA_944341315.1 uncultured Clostridia bacterium | reverse complement strand
TTCGAGAACCCCACCCTTGCAAAGGGCACGATAGCAGTTGCGCAGGCGCTTGCAGACGTTTACGGCAAGTGCACGACGATAATCGGCGGCGGCGACAGCGCGGCTGCCATTCAGCAGCTCGGCTTTGCCGACAAGGTTACGCACATCTCGACGGGCGGCGGCGCGTCGCTTGAACTGTTCGAGGGCAAGGTGCTGCCCGGCATCGACTGCCTGAACGACAAGAAGTAATAAGTTCCCGGTGCGGCGGCAGGTCTCCTGCCGCCGCATATGAAGATAAAAAGGCGTGCCGCGCACGCCCGACAATAAAGAAAGGACGACGCCATGCACGCCAAAACGACCGGGCGCAAAAAATCCGAGCGCTACATTTCGAAATGCCGCAAAAGACTGCTGTTTGTCGCATTGCCGGTATTTGCGGCGCTCGCGCTCGCCACGATAATCGCGGCCCTGATATGCGGCCTGGGAAAACTTTACCCGGAAGAGTTTCTGGATAACGTGCTCGGGCCCGCCTCCGCAGGCATCCTGGTAGCGCTTTCGGCGCTGTTTGCCGTGACGGCCGTGCTACTGAGATTCGCGCAGGCAAACGAAGACGCAAAAGCTTACAACCTGACGCCTTATTCCGCGGGAGAACGGGAGGAATACGACAGCGTTACGACCTTTCGCTCTTACTATGCGCCCGATCTTTTCGAATCGGACGGGACGGTCGAGCTGAAAGGGCTGCAGAATTTTGTTAACTACGTTCTGAACATGGCGCCGCGCCTGCTGGAAGACGCGGACGCGCCGGAAAAGCCGTATCCGGCGGATTTTGAACCGGTATTCGGCGTGCCCGAGACGGACGAAAACGCGGAATTTGAATTGACGAAGCGCACGGAAGGCGACGTGACGGAGCTCGTTTCAAAGATAAAATGCGGCATATGTTTCGGCCCGGACGGACTGCGCGCGGGCGAAAACGTGCTGGGCTACGACAGGCTGCTTGCGGCATGCAGGATATTTTTCAGGTGGCGCACCGTCGCCGTCGTGGTACTGTTTTTCAAAACGCCCGAAGACTTCTGCGCGCCGATAGCAAAATTCAGGCTGGACGGCAGGATACTCGGCATTTTAAGAAAGCACGGCGTGCCTCTGATCAACGAGCCGCTCGTCGTTAAGGCGGAAAGCGACCTTAAAAAGACGTTCCGCTCGCACGCGCTTATACCGGAGCGGTAACGGCAGCACCGGGCTTTAATCAAAAAATCACCTAAGGAGTTTTATAATGGAAAGAAAACCTTTTATTGCAGGCAATTGGAAGATGAACATGACCGCGGAGAGCGGCGCCGCGCTGATAAAGGAGCTTGCGCCCCTCGTTAAGGACGCGGACTGCGACGTGGCGCTGTGCGTGCCCGCCATACTCATCCCCGCGATGACCGAAGCCGCCAAAGACAGCAACATAGCGATAGGCGCGCAGAACATGCACTGGGAACCCAAGGGCGCATACACCGGCGAAATTTCCGCAGACATGCTTAAAGAATACGGCGTAAAATACGTGATAATCGGCCACAGCGAAAGGAGGCAGTACTTCGGCGAGACCGACGAAACGGTGAACAAGCGCACCCGCGCCGTGCTTGCGGCGGGAATGACGCCCATAATGTGCGTGGGCGAAACGCTGGAAGAGCGCGAGGGCGGGCTTACCGAAAAGGTGCTTGCAAAACAGCTGGAGACCGACCTTGCCGGCGTAGAGGACGTTACGAAAGTGGTGATAGCTTACGAACCCGTGTGGGCGATAGGCACCGGCAGGACCGCCACCGACGAGCAGGCGCAGGAGACCATAGCCTTTATAAGAAAAAAGATAGGCGAACTCTTCTGCCCCAAGTGCGCGGAAAAAGTCGTTATACAGTACGGCGGTTCGATGAACGCCGGCAACTGCAAGGGACTGATGGCGCAGCCCGACATAGACGGCGGGCTTATCGGCGGCGCGTCTCTTAAAACAGACTTCGCCACGATCGTAAATTACAACAAGTAATTTTGTGCAAGGAGCGTTGGTTGCGGCATATATGCCGTGCAATTTGCGCAAAATAACATTTTAAGAGGAAATTTATGGCAAAAAAACCTTACGCGATAATCATTATGGACGGCTACGGCCTGGCGCCCGCGGGCGCGGGCAACGCCATAGAGCTTGACGGCAGCAGGAACGTTAAAGCGCTTGCAAAAAAATACCCCTCCTCCACCCTCGGCGCGAGCGGGCTTTCGGTGGGGCTTCCCGAAGGGCAGATGGGCAACAGCGAAGTCGGGCACCTGAACATGGGTGCGGGCAGAATAGTTTATCAGGATCTGACGAGGATAACCAAGTCCGTACAGGACGGCGACTTTTTCGAAAATCCCGCGCTGCTGAAAGCCGTGGACAACGCAAAAAACAACGGCAAAAAGCTGCACCTTTACGGGCTGCTGTCCGACGGCGGCGTGCACAGCCACATCACCCACCTGTATGCCCTGCTGGAGATGGCAAAGAGACAAGGGCTGAAAGACGTGTTCGTGCACTGCTTTACCGACGGCAGGGACGTTTCCCCCACCTCCGGCGCGGGATTCGTGCGCGAATTGCAGGCGGAGATGGACAGGATAGGCTGCGGTAAGATAGCCTCGGTGTGCGGCAGATATTACGCAATGGACCGCGACAACAACTGGGACCGCATAGAAAAGGCTTACGACATGCTTACGCTGGGCGAAGGCAACAGGTGCGAAAACGCGGCGGACGCGCTGGAAGAGAGTTATAAAGAGGGCGTCACCGACGAGTTCGTAAAGCCCACCAAGGTGTGGGAGAACGGCAAGCCCGTGGGACTGTTGGAAAAGGGCGACAGCGTTATATTCTTCAACTTCCGCCCCGACAGGGCAAGGCAGATAACGCGCGCCGTTTCGCAGCGCGAATTCGTCGTGCCCAAGGGCACTGCCTTCGAGCGAAAGACGGGCTTTCTGGAACCCGTTTACGTCTGCTTTACCGTGTACGACGCGCAGTTCACCGGCATAGACATAGCCTTCCCCGAAAAGCACATAACCAACACGCTGGGCGAATACGTCTCCTCGCTGGGAATGAAGCAACTGCGCATAGCCGAAACGGAAAAGTACGCGCACGTTACCTTCTTTTTTAACGGCGGCGTGGAAAAGCCCAACCCCGGCGAGGTGCGCGACCTTATCCCCTCGCCCAAGGTCGCCACGTACGACCTGCAGCCCGAGATGAGCGCATACCTCGTGACCGACAAGGTAATAGAGGAACTGAGCACGGGCGAATACGACGTGATGATACTCAACTTTGCCAACTGCGACATGGTGGGACACACGGGCGTGATACCCGCGGCCGTCAGGGCGGTGCACGTAGTGGACGAATGCGTGAAGCGGGTGACCGACAAGATACTCGAAATGGGCGGGGCCGCTCTCGTTACGGCAGACCACGGCAACGCCGACAAGCTGATAGGCGAAGACGGCAAGCCCTTTACGGCGCACACGACCAACCGCGTGCCCGTGATACTCGTTTCCGAGGAGCTTAAAAACGCAAAACTGCGCGACGACGGCATCCTTGCCGACCTTGCGCCCACCCTGCTGACCGTGATGAGCGTGCCCGTGCCCGAAGAGATGACGGGCAAGAGCCTGATAATAAAGTAACCGCATACTTAAAACAGCCTGCGCGGCAATGCCGCGCAGGCTGTTTTTGTTTGCAATAGAATTATTCTGCTTCCCCGTCCTCTCCGTCGGGCTGTCCGTCGTCCTCCGCGGGTTCCTGCGCCGCCGGCTGCCTGCCGGCAATCACGAACGGGAATATACCCGTCCAGCCCTCCCAATAATTTTCGAGTTCGGGCTGCTGCCTGCCGAGCATCTTGTTGCGCATTATCTTTACGTCGACGAGATACGAAAGCACGAGCGGAACTATGAGAGCATACAGCACTATGGGTACCGCACCGGATATGAGCGCGACGAAACCGCTCAGCACGTCCGAAATAAACGTCACTATCACGGTTATCAGCCAAACGACGACGAGCGCCACCAATACCGCGAAGAACACGGGCTTTGCGATCATGAGAAACTTATCGTTTTTATTATTGTTCTTATCAGCCATAACTACCTCCGGTTTTGTTATTTTATTACATTATAGCCTCAACTATGCCCGATTGTCAAGTTTTTTCCCGAGGAAAGGCGGCGTATGCGCGCAACCGCCCCGAAAACATTTGCATATGCGCGCGCATAAGAATATAATTGATACGATGTTCGACGCGGAAAAATTTTTCGGAAAACCGTGCGTGCTCGTTGCGGGCGCGCTTATATGCTGCATGCTGTGGGGCAGCGCCTTCCCCTGCGTTAAGCTGGGCTACGCGCTGTTCGGCGTGGACACCTCCTCCTACGCCTCTCTGATGCTGTTTGCGGGCGTGCGTTTTACGCTTGCCGGCGTATTGGTGCTGCTGTTCGGCACCCTGACGCAACGCAGGCCGATGCTGCCCAAGGCGGAGAACGTATGGCGCGTGGGCGTGGTGGCGCTGTTCCAGACCGCCATACAGTACACCTGCTTTTATATCGGGCTGGCGCACCTTTCGGGCGTAAAGAGTTCGGTGCTGAACGGGCTGGGCGTGTTCTTTACGATAATCGCCGCGTGCTTTTTGTTCCGCACGGAAAAGTTCGACCTCGTAAAGCTCGCGGGCTGCGCGCTCGGCTTCGGCGGGGTGCTTGCGATGAACTTCGAGGGGCTGGACTTTAACTTTACGCTGCAGGGCGAAGGGCTGATAATCATGTCAGGGCTGTCGGCGGCGATGGCTGCGGGATTCATTAAGATATTTTCCCGCCGCGAAGACACGACGGTGCTGTGCGGCTGGCAGTTTTTTTGCGGCGGGCTGCTGCTTGCGGCGACGGGCGCGGCGGCGGGCGGAAAGATAGCGCCGCAAGAGCCGGCAAGTTACGCAATGCTTGCTTACCTCGCCTTTCTTTCGGCGTGCGCGTTCACCTTGCAGGGCTACCTGCTTAAATATAACCCCGTCTCCAAAGTGGCGGTGTTCAAGAGCACCAACCCGCTGTTCGGGGCGGTGTTTTCGGCGGCGGTGCTGGGCGAAACGGCGCAGCTTTTGCACTACAGCACCCTTATAGCGCTGGCGCTGGTGTGCGGCGGAATACTCGTGATAAACCTGCCGCGCGCGGGCCGGGCGCGGGAACCGGAGCGGCGGATAAGGCGCGAGGCGCGCAAATTCCGCACCGCGCTGCCGCGGCGCAAAAAAATTTACGCAAGACGATAAAAATTTTGTTTACGGGCGCGTTTTTTGGTTGTATAATGGCGCGCGGTGTGATATAATCTTAAAAGCTAATAAATTTATGAGGTAAAAAATGCTCGGCTCACTGTTGGCAGGCACCGGCCTTACCGGTACGCAATACACAATTTATATAACGTTCACGCTGCTGTTCATAGTACTCATGTTCGTAGCAGCGCTCGTCGCCATAATCGTCGTGCTCTTCCAGAAGAGCAATTCGGACGGCATTCAGGGCATAACCGCCACCAGCGAGACCTTTTACGGCAAGAACAAGGGACGCAGCATAGAAAGCAAGCTTAAAAAGTGGTCGTGGATCACTTTGGGCGTGCTGGGCGTGCTTGCCATAGTGGTGTATGTTGTGCAGGTAATGTTGCAATAAACCAAGGAAAACGGGCGGCTTTTTCGAGCCGCCTTTATTTTATTTATCGGAAGTTTATGAAGTTGAGATCAGACATACGCAGACGGAAACATCCCTCGGGAAACCCGCCGCGCCGCCGCGGAAAAGCAGGACGAGCGCAGGACGCTTTTAGGGCGGGCGGCGAACGCCTCCCCTCCCCCGAAGACGGCGCCGTGGCGGGCGTGATACGCGCCAACGAACGCGGCTTCGCCTTTCTTACGCCGGACGACGGCGCGGACGGCGACCTGTTTTTGCCCAAGAGCGCGCTGCACGGCGCGCTGGACGGCGACAGGGTGCTTGCCGTGCGCGTAAAGGGCACCGAGGACGAGGCGAGGGTGATAAAAATACTCTCCCGCGGGCGCACCGCGATTGCGGGGACGTTCGAAAGGACGGGCGGGGCGTGTTACGTCGTGCCCGACACGGCGCGGTTCGCGCAGCGCGTTTTCGTGCCGGCGGCGCTTACCATGGGCGCCGGAAGCGGCGACAAAGTGGTCTGCCGCATAACCGCATACCCCGTCGGAAAGGCGCCGAACGGCAAAGTCGTGGAGATACTCGGAAAAAGCGGCGACTTTTTTGCCGAAGAGCTGGCAATCATACGCAATTACGGACTGTACGAAGAGTTCCCGCGCGAAGCGCTGGAAGAGGCGGATAAAGTTGCCGCGGAGAATGTAACGCCATACGGCAGGCGCGATCTGCGCGGGCTGACCACCATAACCATCGACGGCGACGACACGCGCGACATAGACGACGCCGTCTCTCTTGAGCGGGAGGGCGAAAACTATGTGCTGGGCGTGCATATAGCCGACGTGGGGCACTACGTTGCGCGCGGCGGCGCGCTGGACAGGGAGGCTTACGCCCGCGGCACAAGCGTATATTTCCCCGACCGCGTGCTGCCCATGCTGCCCAAGGCGCTCTCTAACGGGGCGTGCAGCCTGAACGAAGGCGAGGACAGGTATGCATTAAGCTGCATAATGACGATAGCGCCCGACGGCGAACGGCTTAAAAGCGAGATCTTCGAGAGCGTGATACGCAGCGACAGGCGCACCACCTATAAGGAGATAACCGCGC
>CALVLW010000069.1 GCA_944341315.1 uncultured Clostridia bacterium | reverse complement strand
ACCGCGCTGGAAAAGATCGCGTTCGAAAACGGGAGCAGGCTTGAATCGTTAGGGAACTCTGCGTTTGAACGTACCCCCGCGCTGAAGAGCATAGAGTTGCCGGAAGGCGTAAAAACACTCGGAACTTCTGCCTTTTTAGCATCCGGATTGGAGAGCATCTCCGTACCGGCTTCCGTGGAAACCATAGCCCGATATACGTTCGGATCGCTTCCCGAACTCGTCTCCGTTACGTTCGAAGCCGGGAGCAGACTGAAAAATATACCCTCCGACGCCTTTAACGACTGTCCGCTGTTAAAGAGCGTTACCTTTGAAGAGGGCAGCTGCCTTGAAACAGTAAGGGCCCAGGCATTCGGCTACTGCCCGCTGCTTGAAGAGGTGACGGGCATACCCGAAAGCGCACAGGTCGATCCTGACGCGTTTTATAACTGTCCGCTCGTCCGGCGGAACGGCGCTGACCGAACAAATAACTGAAACGTGCTTGCGGGCGCGGCAATACTGCCGCGCCCGCAAAATTTTATATCGAAAATACTATTAAGTTAAAACCAAACGCCCTTACAGCCTGCCGGCAGCCCTTACCGCGGCGCGGAACACCGCCGCCTGCTGTCTGCCCGGGATCTCCGTCAGCCTGAACTGCCAGTTGCCGGAGGACGTGCCGGGGACGTTCATGCGGGCGGAATCGTCCAGCCCGAGGATGTCCTGCACGGGGATGACGCATATATCCGACCGCGTTGCCAGCGCGCACCTGATAAGCGCGCGCACGGCGTCCCTGCGGGTGACGAACGGATAACTTACGCCTTCGCTCCTCAGCGCGGCGCGCAGCCTGCGGCCGAAATCGGCAAAGGCGCTCTCCGTCATGCCGTTCAAAAACCCGAAAGCGGTGGCGTTATCGTGAGTGCCGCTGTAAGTTACCGAATTTTTGCCGATGTTTTCGGGCAGGTAGGCATTGTTCTCGTCGCCGTCGAAGGCGAACAGCAGGATCTTCATGCCGGGAAAACCGGTGTAAGAACGCAGCTTTATCACGCCGTCGTCTATTATGCCGAGATCCTCCGCGATTATTTCCAGCTTGCCGAGCGAACGCTCCGCCGCCTCGAAAAGTTCTGCGCCGGGGCCCTGCCTCCACTCGCCCGCTTCCGCCGTCGGCGAGCCGTTGGGTATGGCATAGTAGCGGTCGAATCCGCGGAAATGGTCCAGCCTTATTATGTCGTAAAGCCCGTAAGCGCGGCGGATGCGCTCCGTCCACCAGGCGTAGCCCTGCTCCCGCATCTTCTGCCAATCGTAAAGGGGATTGCCCCACAGCTGGCCGGTGGCGGAAAAATAATCGGGCGGCACGCCCGCAACCGACACGGGCTCCAGATCTTCGTCCAGCAAAAACAGTTCGGGGTGCGCCCACACGTCGGAGGAATCCGACGCCATGTACAGCGGCAGGTCACCTATCAGCCGCACGCCGTTCGCGTTGGCGTAAGCTTTAAGCTCCTTCCACTGCCTGAAAAATTCGAACTGCAAAAACTGCCAGAAGCAGTATTCGCCCTTGTAAACGTTCCTGCGGAACTCGTCTAAAACGGCCTTGTGCCTGAACTTGTAAGCCGCGGGCCAATCGCGGAACGTGCCGCCGTATATGCTTTTGAGCGACATGAACAGCGCGTAATCATCGAACAGCCCGCTTTCCACGAACTTTACGAACTGCTCGTCTTTTATATTGAATCGGGCATATGCGCGGCGCAACGTTTCGTACCTGCGGCGGTAGAGCTGGCCGTAGTCCACTTTGCCGCCGGGCATTTCCGCGTCTTTAAGCTCCTCCTCGTCCAGCAGCCCCTCGCAAAAAAGTTTTTCGAGGTCTATAAAGTAAGGATTGCCGGAATTGCAGCAGACGGACTGATAGGGCGAATCGCCGTAACCCGTCTGCACGAGCGGGAGTATCTGCCAATATTTGGCCTTTGCCCGCACGAGGAAATCGACGAAGGCGTAAGCCTCGCTCCCGAGCGAACCGATGCCGTATTTTCCGGGCAGCGACGAGATGTGGCAAAGCACTCCCGCGCCCCTTTCGAACGTGCTCTTTATCATGGCGTGCGGCACCTTTACCTGGAGAGCAGGTCTTTTATGCGCGCGACCGCCTCGCGCGTGGTCTCTTTGCTGCCGAACGCGGTAAGGCGGAAATAACCTTCGCCGTTTACGCCGAAGCCCGCGCCGGGCGTTCCCACCACCTGCGCGTTTTCCAGAAGGTAGTCAAAGAACTGCCAGCTGTCCATGCCGTGCGGACATTCGAGCCATATATACGGCGAATTTTTGCCGCCCGTGAACCATATCCCCAGCTCTTCGAGCGCCTGCGCGATGACGCGCGCGTTGTTCATATAGTAATCGACGTTCTCCGCCGTCTGCCTGCGCCCTTCGGGGGAAAAGACCGCCTCCGCCGCGCGCTGGACTATATAGGGCACGCCGTTGAACTTAGTGGTCTGCCTGCGCAGCCACATTTTGTTTGCCTTGCCCTGCGCAAGCCGTTCGGGCACCACCGTCCAGCCGCAGCGCGTCCCCGTAAAGCCCGCCATTTTGGAGAGCGAGCAGAACTCTACGGCGCACGTCTTTGCGCCCTCCGCACAGAACACCGACCGAGCGAGCCCATCCTCCGAAACGAAACATTCGTAGGCGGCGTCGTAAAGTATTACGGCGCCCTTGGCGTTGGCGTAATCCACCCACTGCTGCAGCTGCCGCACGGAATACGCCGCGCCCGTGGGATTGTTGGGCGAGCAAAGGTATATCAGGTCGGCGTCCACGGAATAATCGGGCATGGGCAAAAATCCGTTTTCCCGCGAGGCGTTCATATACAATATTTTTCTGCCCGCCATCACGTTGGTATCGACGTACACGGGATAAACCGGATCGGGAATGAGCACCGTGTTGTCCCGCCCGAAGATATCCAGGATGTTGCCGAGGTCGGACTTTGCGCCGTCGGAAACGAATATCTCGCCATCGTCCACCCGTATCCCGCGCTCCTTATAATAGCCCGCTATCGCGCTTTTAAGAAAGAGATAGCCCTGTTCGGGGCCGTAACCGCGGAACGTTTCGCTTTTCCCCATCTCTTCGGAGGCGGCGCGCAGTGCCGAAACGACTGCGGGCGCAAGCGGAAGGGTAACGTCGCCTATGCCTAAGCGCAGCACCTTTTTTTGGGGATGGGCAGCCTGATACGCGGCGACTTTTCCGGCTATCGCGGAAAACAGATAACTGTCGCTCACGTTGAAATAATTTTCGTTTAACTTCATCAAAAACCTCGTTATACGAAAAAAGCGGCGAAAGACGCCGCCTTTTTTACGCACGGAGAGCGTGCGGCTTTATTTGCGTTTTTTGGAATACTTTACCGCCGAAGAAACGAACTCGCGGAAGAGCGGGTGCGCCGACTGCGGGCGGGATTTGAATTCGGGATGGAACTGCACGCCCACGTAAAAATCGTTTGCGGGGATCTCCACCGCCTCCACGAGCAGTCCGTCGGGCGAGGTGCCCGCTATCTTCATGCCGGCGGCCTCCACCTCTTTGCGGTAATCGTTGTTGAATTCGTATCTGTGGCGGTGGCGTTCGGAGATATCGTCCTTTCCGTAGGCCTTTTTCATCTTTTCGCCGAGCACCTTGCAAGGATAAGCGCCCAGGCGCATGGTGCCGCCCATCTTTACGCCGTGCTGGTCGGGCATGAGGTCTATCACGCAGTGCGCGCTTTCCGGATCGAATTCCGAAGAATTGGCGTCCTTGTAGCCGAGCACATTGCGGGCGAACTCCACCACCGCCGTCTGCATGCCTAAGCATATGCCGAGATAGGGCACGTTATTCTCGCGCGCGTATCTGGCGCAGGAGATCTTGCCCTCTATGCCGCGGTTGCCAAACCCTCCGGGCACGAGTATGCCGTCGCAGTCGCCGAGCGCGTCCGCAGCGTTATCGTCGTCTATCGTTTCGCTGTCCACCCACTTTATCTCCACCTTTGCGGCGTTTTCGTAGCCGGCGTGGGCAAGCGCCTCCGCCACGGAGAGATAGGCGTCGTGCAGCTGAACGTACTTGCCGCACAGCGCTATCCTTACCGTTTTGTCGCGGGCGTCTATGCGGGCGAGCATCTTGTTCCATTCGGCAAGGTCTATCACGCGCGGATCGAGTTTGAGCCGCTTGCAAACTATCTTGGAAAAGTTGCTCTTTTCCAGCATGATGGGCGCCTGCTAGAGCACGGGAAGCGTAAGGTTTTCTATGCAGCACTCGGGCGCGACGTTGCAGAACATGGATATCTTGGTGCGCACGTCCTTGGGCATGTGCGCGTCCACGCGCGCTATTATTATGTCGGGACTTATGCCCATGCCCTGCAATTCCTTTACGGAATGTTGCGTGGGCTTGGACTTGAATTCTTCCGAACCGGAGATATAGGGCACCAGCGTCACGTGGATAAAGCAGCAGTTGTCCCTGCCCACCTCGCGCGCGACCTGCCTTATCGCCTCGATAAAGGGCTGGCTTTCGATGTCGCCAATGGTGCCGCCTATTTCGGTTATCACCACGTCCGCGCCCGTCGTTTTGCCGACGTTGTATATAAAGGTCTTGATCTCGTCGGTGATGTGCGGGATGACCTGCACGGTCTGGCCGAGGTATTCGCCGTTGCGCTCCTTGTTGAGCACGTTCCAATATACCTTGCCCGTGGTAAGGTTGGAATATTTGTTGAGGTTTTCGTCTATGAACCTTTCGTAATGGCCGAGGTCGAGGTCGGTCTCCGCGCCGTCGTCGGTGACGAACACCTCGCCGTGCTGATAGGGACTCATCGTGCCCGGATCGATATTTATGTAAGGATCGAGTTTCTGCGAAGCCACCTTGTAGCCCCTGCATTTGAGCAACCTGCCCAGCGAAGCCGCCGTTATGCCCTTGCCGAGGCCGGAAACCACGCCGCCCGTAACGAAAATGTACTTTGTCATAAACCTCTTTCTCCGCGGCGCGCACGCGCGTGCGCGCACTTTTGTAACTTTCGTCCATTATAACACAACGGCGGCGTTAAGGCAAACGCAATGGGCACCAAAATTATTTTATTTTGCGGCGGCGCACGCGCGCCCGCATTGACAGGGGCGCGCGTTTTTGGTATAATAATCCGGACGTTGCTCTTACGGAGAGAAATACATGGATAACGGAAAAGATACCTGGGTAAAAAAGCGGCACGCGCGCACGTTCGCCTTTTTAAGGCTGGCGATGACGCCCTTTTTCAAGCTGCGCTATAACTACGTGCCCGAAAGGGCGCCCGGGATAAAACCGCCCTGCCTTATCGTGTTCAACCACCAGGCTTCGATGGATCCGTTTTTCGTTTCGGATTCGTTCGGGTTCCCCGTTTACTTTTTTGCCTCGGACGACATATTCAACCTTAAAGTTTCGCCGCTGATACGCTATCTCGTGGCGCCGATACCCAAAAGCAAGTCCGTTTCCGACCTGAACGCGGTGCGCACCGCGCTTAAAATATTCAGGGAGGGCGGCGCGGTGGGCGTTGCGCCGGAGGGCAACCGCACCCTGAGCGGCAGGCTGTGGGAAACGGACGATTCCATTGCCAAGCTTGCAAAACTTTCCAAGGTGCCGCTGGTGATATACAACCTGTGCGGCGGATACGGCACGGATCCGCGCTGGGGCGGCAAAATAAGGCGGGGCACGAAATACGTCGGCCGCGTCAAACGCGTTATATCCCCCGACGAATACAAAAACATGAGCGTTGCCGAACTGTTCGCGACGATAAAAACCGAGCTGGACGTGGACGACGCGGCAAGCGGAGAAAGATACAAAAGCCGCCGCAGGGCAGAATACATAGAGCGGGCGCTTTACATGTGCCCGAACTGCGGCGCCGCGGGCAGCATATATTCCAAGGGCGTCCGCTTCGGCTGCAGAAACTGCGGCGTAAGGGCGGGATACACCGAAGACCTTAAAATATCCCCGCCGGTATGCGGCTTTGACCGCATCTATCCGTGGTACGAGTGGCAGAAAAAGGAGATAGTGCGCTCCGTTGCGGAGGGCGGCGGCGTGAGCGACGGCGGCATACTCTTCCGCGAGAGCGTAAAGTTCAGGCGCAAAGTAAAGCTCGGCGGCGACAAAGTGGAGATGAACGGGCAAACGCTGACCGTAAGCGGCAAGGGCGTCGGGCACGTTTATCCGCTGGACGAGATAGACGCCGTGACCGCCGTGGGCAAAAAGAAGTTCAATTTTTATCACAAGGGCAAAATTTTGCAGGTAAAGGGAAACCGCCGCTTCTGCTCCGTAAAATACGTGCATATATTCAACGGTCTGCGCGCGCTCGCGGCGCAGAAAAAAAGCGAGGAGGACAAAGAATGAGTTTTTCGCAACTCAACGTGTGGACGTTCATCATGGTATTCGGCGTGCTGCTTGCAAGCATGCTGCTGGCTTCGGCGTTAAAACGCTTTATGCCGGCGCTGAACAAGACGCTTATACCCGTGTCCGTGCTGGGCGGGATACTGCTGCTGGCTATCTCCACGATAGTTTATTTCGCCGCAGGCGAATATCTTTTCAATCTGCCCGTATTCGGCAGCCCCGCGGAGAGCGATGCCGACAAAAGCATCTCCGGGATGCAGGTGCTGGAACTGATAACCTACCACTGCTTAGGCATAGGCTTTATCGCCTCGGGCATGCGCAACACCAAGAAAAAATTCACTAAAAAGCGCGCCGCGGAGATCTTCGATTCGGGCGTGGTCACCGTGAACGGCTACCTCGTTCAGGCGTTCGGCGGACTTATCATAACTATAATAGCCGCGTGGGGCCTGCACTCCGAGGGACTTATCTCCGCCGCCGGCATACTGCTTGCCTTCGGCTTCGGCCAGGGCACGGGACAGGCGCTGAATTACGGCAAGATATACGAAAACGAGCACGGTTTTACGGGCGGCGGCAACTTCGGCCTGACCGTTGCGGCGCTCGGCTTTCTCGTGGCGTGCATAGGCGGCGTTATTTACATCAACGTGATGAGGAGACGCGGACTCGTCAAGATAGACACCTCCGCCCGCCGCTCCACCCTTGCCGATTACGAGGACGAAAACGAGATACCCTCCGTTTCCTCCATGGACAAGATGACCGTTCAGCTGGCGATAGTGCTGCTCGTTTACGCGCTCTCCTTCGGGATAATGTACGGGCTTTCGGCGCTCATCCCCTCGCTTGCGGACACGCTGTTCGGGTTCAACTTCCTCATAGGCGTGCTGCTGACCATCCCCGCAAAGGCGATACTCAACAAGCTTTACGCCAAGGGCGTGGTAAAAAAGCGCATAGTAAACAACTATATGATGGACCGCATAAGCGGGCTGGCGTTCGACATAATGATAGTTTCGGGCGTGGCCGCCATACAGCTGCCCCTGCTGGCGCAGTATTGGGCGGTGCTGCTGATAATGGCGGTCTACGGCACGGTGGTGACGTTCGTTTACGTCAACTTCGTAAGCAAGCGGCTGTTCGGCGCTTACCGCCACGAACAGTTCCTGGCATTCTTCGGCATGCTGACGGGCACGGCGAGCACGGGTATGATACTGCTGCGCGAAATAGACGGCAGCTACCGCACTCCCGCAAGCGAGAACCTCGTTTATCAGAGCCTGCCGGCGATAGTTTTCGGCTTCCCGCTGATGTTCCTTGCGCCATATGCCGCAACGAGCGACCTTGCCGCGCTGATAACGTGCATAGTCGTGGGCGTGTGCTTCGTGGCGCTGAATATCCTGCTGTTCAGGCGCACGGTGTTCAGAAAGACTTACGCGCGCTATCTGGAAAAACATCCGGACGCGTGCGAAGACGCGCCGCAGGAGGCGGCCGACGGCGCCGGAGCGGACTCCGCGCAAGGCGACGCCCCGCCGCAACCGTAACCCACGCAAAAACAAAAGCGCGCCGCGCGGCTTTAATGCCCGCGCGGCGCGCTTTATCGTATCAAGTAATTCAGATATCCACTTCGCCGGTATAGACCAGCGTGGCTCCCCCCTCCATGAACACCGTTTCGTCGGTGTAAGTTATGCGCAGCTCGCCGCCGAGGAGATAGACGGAGATCTCGGTATTCTTTTTGCAGTAACCGTTCAGCACCGCCGCCACGGCGGAGGCGCAAGCACCCGTGCCGCAGGCAAGCGTTTCGCCGCTGCCGCGCTCCCACACGCGCATTTTGAGCCTGTTTTCGTCTATCACGCGCACGAATTCCGTGTTCACTCGCTCCGGAAAGGAGGGATGGCGCTCGAACAGCGGGCCGAACCGCTCCAAACCCACCCTGTCGGGATCCTCGAACACCACGCAGTGCGGGTTGCCCATGGAGACGAGCGTTACGTTAAAAGTTTTGCCGCCCGCTTCAAGCGGTTTATTTACCACGCTGTCGCCCGAAAAAGTGCTGGGGATATCCCTGCCGGCAAGCACGGGCGCGCCCATATCCACCTTTGCGGAGACTACTTTGCCGTCCGCGCCCTTGTTAAGGCGCAGCGTCTTTATGCCGGACAGCGTTTCTATGCGCACGCAATCGCCCTTTACGTAACCGAGGTCGTGCGCCAGCTTGCCCACGCAGCGTATGCCGTTGCCGCACATCCTGCCCTCCGATCCGTCGAGGTTGAACATGCGCATGCGGCAGTCGGCACTTTCCGAAGGGCAGAGCATTATCACGCCGTCGCCGCCTATCCCGAAATGACGGTCGGAGAGGCGCACCGAAAGCTCGCCCGGGTTTTCCAGCGGCTCGCGCATGCAGTCAAAATAGATATAATCGTTTCCGATGCCCTGCATCTTGTAAAATTTCCTGAGCATAGCAACTTACCTTTTTATATAAATAATTCGGGCATATATGCGCACGAATGCAGATAAACACCCGAATAAAAACTTATTTAATACATCTTTATGCACGCGTCGCGCTCCGCACCCACGGAGACGTACCTTATGCGGCACCCGCACAGTTTTTCGAGCAGGCGGATATAATCGACCGCCTCTTGGGGCAGCTCCTCCGGCTTTTTGCAGCCGGTTATGTCGCAATTCCAGCCCTTTACCTTTTCGAACACGGGCTTGCAGTAATCGAGCACGTCGGTAAAGGGGAACTCGTCTATCCGCTTGCCGTTAAGTTCGTAGTGCGTGCAGATCTCTATCTCTTCGTAACCGTCGAGCACGTCGAGCTTGGTGAGCGCTATTTCGTCCGCGCCCTGGCAGCGTATGCCGTAACGCGAGGCGACGGCGTCGAAGGGCCCCACCCTCCTGGGCCTGCCGGTCGCGGCGCCGTATTCGCCGCCCGCTTCGCGCAGGCGCTCCGCCTGTTCGCCGAAGTATTCGCACGCGAACGGGCCCTCGCCGACGCAGCTGGAATAAGCCTTCATTATGCCGATGGACTTGTCGAGTTTAAGATTGGGCACGCCCGCGCCTATGGGGGCGTAAGCGGCTATCGTGGACGAACTCGAAGTATAGGGCACGATGCCGTAATCTATGTCGCGCAGGGCGCCGAGCTGGGCTTCGAACATTATGTTCCTGCCGGCGGCGTGAGCCTCGTTAAGGAACACGCCCGTATCGGTTATGAACTCTTTGAGCGGCTCGCCGTAGGTGCGGAAATAATCCTTCATGTCCTCCACGCCGACGGGATCGTAGCCGTAAGCCGTAACGGTCAGGTTCTTCCACGCAACTATGTCGGGCAGGCGCCGGAACATGAGCTCGGTGTTGAGCAGTTCGCCCATGCGGAACGCCTTTTTCATATATTTGTCGGCATATACGGGCGCTATGCCGCGGCGGGTGGAGCCGTAAGGCTTGCCCGTCGCCTTTGTAAGCCTGTCCTCCTCCATAACGTCCTGCAAGACGTTGTAAGGCATGGTGATAACGGCTTTGTCGCTTATTTTAAGGTTGTCGGGAGTTATCTTTATGCCTGCGGAGCGCAGCTTTTCTATCTCGCCGCAGAGGTGTTTGAGGTCGATGACCATGCCGCAGCCGAGCACGTTGACGACGTCCTCGCGCAGGATGCCGGAGGGAAGCAGGTTAAGGATGAACCTGCCCCTTTCGTTTATGACGGTGTGACCGGCGTTGTTGCCGCCCTGATAGCGGCAGACTATGTCGAAATCGCGCGAGAGCAGATCGACCATCCTGCCCTTGCCCTCGTCGCCCCAGTTGATACCACAGATACTCGTAAGCATAATCGTTTCCCTTTGCGGCGGTTGGATTTCCCCTTTCCGGGGACGAACGCGGCCGCCTTGCGTGCGGACGCTGCGCCGCAGTTTTGCATTACTCTGTTATTATATAAAAAACCCGCCTTCAAGTCAAGCTATTAAGGCATACGCGCGCACTTTCAGTCGGCGGCGCACACTATGTCGGAGAGGTAGCTCTTTACGTCCTCCTCCGAAGCCGCCATACATTCGAAGGTTATCCTGTCCCCCGCGGAGAGCACCGTTTTGCCGTCCGGCACGAACTTTTCGCCCTTTGCGGGCGCCACTTCGGTTACCGTTCCGCCCGCGGGCCACAGCACGGAGCGCACCGCCCTGCCCTCGGCATACGAACCTTCCTCCACTTCCAGCACCACTCTGCGCTTTTCCGCGCCGGTGTGCACGCGCTGGTCCTCCACTATAAGGTCGAGGCACTTTTCGAACACGGACTGCGTGCGGAACACCTCGCCCGTGATATAGCCTATGCACACACCCAGAAGGGCGGGCAGCAGGAACCTGAACTGCCCCGTAAATTCGAATATCATCACCAGCCCCGTAACGGGCGCGCGCACGACGGTGGTAAAGTAAGCCGCCATGGCGATGATTATAACGTAATCGGCGGCGGAAGCCGTCATCCCGGCGCCCTTGAAGCCCTCGCACAGCAGCGCGCCCAGCCCCGCGCCCGTTGCGAGCACGGGCACGAAAATGCCGTAAGGCATGCCGCATCCGACCGCGAGTATGGTGGAAACAAAGCGGAAGAGCACCACCACGGCAAGCGTTGCCGCAACGGAGACGCCGAATATGCGTTCCAACCCGCCCTCGTGCAGCGAACCGAGCGACTGTATGAATTCGTGGCCGCCGCCCATGGCGTACGCCGAGATAAGCCCGAACGCGCCCGCCACAGCGAACGGTATCATATATTTGCCCGCGCCCTTTAAGAACGTCACCCTGGCAAAGCCCTTGCGGCAGAGCAGCATCAGGTAATAAAACGCCACGCCGAGCAGGCCGGCGCACACGGCTGCTACAGCCGTCCACAGGTAAGTCGCGGGCTCGGGCGCCGCAAATTCGAAGGTCGTAAACGTGAACCCGACGGGAAAACCGAGCGCCGAACGCACGAGGTTGCGCACCGTTACCGCAACGAGCACGCTTATCGCCGAACAGGTGAACACCTGCGCGGAAAAGGAGCGGAACGCCTCCTCCATGGCAAAGCACAGGCCGGTCACGGGGGCGTTGAACGCGGTCGCAAGGCCGGCGGCAGAACCTGCCGCTATCTGCAGGCGCCTGACCATGAGCGAACGCCTGAGCATGCACGCCGCGCCGTCGCCGGCGCAGCCGCCGAGCTCGAGCGAAGGTCCCTCGCTGCCGGCGGGCAGTCCCATGAACACGCACGCGAGCGAGGCGGCGAACATGGCGCACATCACGCTGTACCATTTGAAATGCAGTATGCCGCGCGCGGCGCCTTCCACCTGCGGAACGCCGCTGCCGCGTATCATGGGTATAAGGCGCGTTGCCGTGCCTATCAGTATCGCGCCCGCCGCAAGCCCGAGAAAGAGCAGCGGCACAAAGCCGGGGTTTTCGGCAACGAGCTTATAAAGCTTTACGGACTGTTCTTCGCCTATACCCGTGAGTATATTGAAGAACGTGACCACCACGCCCGCAAAAAGCCCCGTAAGTATGCTTAAAGCAACAAGGTTGATGCCGTATTCGCCGAGCAGTTTTGCGCGCTTTTTGAGTTTCTTTTTATCCATACGTCCCCTCTCGCGTGACTTCCTCGGATATTATAACACCGCGGGCGCGCTTTGTCAAAAAATTACCGCGGGCGCAAAAAACGGCCCCGCACAAAGTGCGGGGCGTTGCGCAAACGCGTTACTTTACGCTGTAAAGTATGTCGGTATAGGAAGGATAGGGCCAATAATCCTCCGCAACGAGCGTTTCCATCTCGTCGGCGATCCCGCGCACCACGTCCATCTGCGGAAGTATCTCGTGTGCCATGGCCTTTGCGGCGGGGCGCACGTCCTCCTTGTCTATCGCGGCGAGCATGCCCTCGAGCCTCGCGACCTGGGCAGAGAAATCGTCGTTGAGCGCCGCAAGGCGGGCTATCAGCGATTTTTCCGTTTCGCAGTGGATGTTGCCGGAGACGGCCTTTTTTGCCGCCACGTTGGAACACAGCCCGGCAACGTAATCGGAGACGGCGGGGATAATGTCCTGCTTTGCCATTTTAAGCATGGTGAGCGCCTCGATGTTGATTATCTTGACGTAATTTTCCAGCCTTACCATGGCGCGGGCGATGGCCTCCTGCTCGGTATAAACGCCCTGGCTGACGAACACGTCTATGTTCTTTTTGTCGAAGAACTCTTCCGTGGCGTCGGCGGTGTTCTTGTTGTTGAGCAGCCCCCTGCGCTCCGCCTCCGGCTCCCATGCGGGGCCGTAGCCGTCGAGGTTGAAGATTATGCGCTTGTGCGCGCGGATGGTTTCGGTTATGAGTTTGCGGGCGGCGTTTTCCACGTCGGCCTCGCCCTCGAGCCTGTCGGCAAAATCGGAGAACGTTTTGGCGATTATCGTGTTGAGCACTATGTTGCCGTCCGCCACGTTGGCCTGCGAACCGAGCATGCGGAATTCGAACTTGTTGCCCGTGAACGCAAAGGGCGACGTGCGGTTGCGGTCGGAGGCGTCCTTGGGGAAGATGGGCGATTCGGGAACGCCTATCGAACCCTCCTGCTTGCGGAAGGGGATATAGTCCCTGCCGTTGGCTATGCTGTCCACCAGCGCGCCCAGCTGGTCGCCGAGGTATATGGAGATTATCGCGGGAGGGGCCTCGTTTGCGCCCAGGCGATGATCGTTGCCGGCAGAAGCCACCGCGCCGCGGAGTATCCCCTGATATTCGTCCACCGCCTCTATCACGGCGGCGAGGATGAGCATGAACAGCGTGTTCTTTTCGGGATTTTCGCCCGGTTCCAGCAGGTTCATCCCGGTATCGGTGGACATGGACCAATTGTTGTGCTTGCCCGAACCGTTTATGCCGCGGAAAGGTTTTTCGTGCAGCAGGCATATCAGCCCGTGCCTCTGCGCCACCTTTTTCATCAGCTCCATCGTGAGCATGTTTTCGTCTATCGCCACGTTGGAAGTGGCATATACGGGCGCCATTTCGTGCGGGGCGGGCGCCACTTCGTTGTGCCTGGTCTTGGAGGGTATGCCGAACGACCACGGCGTTTCGTCGAGATCCGCCATAAATTCGGCTATGGCGGGCTTTATCGTGCCGAAGTAATGGTCCTCCAGCTCCTGGCCGCGGAGCACGGGCGCGCCGAACAGCGTCCTGCCCGTCATGCGCAGGTCTATGCGCTTGAAGTAAGCCTCCTCCGAAATGAGGAAGTATTCCTGTTCCGGCCCGACGGTGGTTGTCACCTTTTTGCATTCTATGCCGAAGAGTTTGAGTATCCTCTTCGCCTGCATGTCCAGCGCCTTCATCGATTTGAGCACGGGCGATTTTTTATCGAGCGTTTCGCCCGTGTAAGATACGAATATCGAAGGGATGTAAAGCGTGGTGCCCTTTACGAACGCGGGCGAAGTGGGATCCCACGCCGTGTAGCCGCGCGCCATGTAAGTCGCCCTCGATCCGCCCGAAGGGAAGCTGGAGGCGTCGGGCTCGCCCACGATAAGGCTCTTGCCGGTGAGGCGCATTATCACCTTGTCGCCCTCCGGCTCGATAAAGCTGTCGTGCTTTTCGGCGGTAAGCCCCGTGAGCGGCTGGAACCAATGCGTGTAATGCGTGGCGCCCTTGGAAACGGCCCAGTCCTTCATTGCGGCGGCAACGGCGCCCGCTATGGACACGTCCAGCTGGGTGCCCGCCTCTATTGTGGCGCGCAGCGACTTATACACTTCTTTGGGGAGCCTCTCCTTTTGTACGGCGTCGTTGAATACGTTCGCGCCGAAATCCTCGGGAAGATTCATATCCTTTCTCCTTTGAGTATGTTTACACGAAGATTATAAAATAAATATGTTTTGCTGTCAAACGATATGGCGGCTTTGCCGTTTTCAAGTTTTTATCCCCGCCATAAGCAAAAGTAATAAAAAAGCGCCGCTTAAAGCACCTTCAGAATTCCTGCCCGTCGTCGAACTTGGCGGGCTTTATCAGGTGCGTGCCCTTTACGTCGTTGTGCGCCGCGTCCGGATCGTTTGCCGTTATGCCGCGCTGCACCTTGGAATAGCCGTATTTTTTGCGGATGGCGTCCACGGCGCGTTCGGCGCGTTCGCGCCTGGAATAGCTGCCGTCCACCTCGTCCAGAGTCATCTGCGAGCTGCCGCCGTCGAATCCGGAAACGGTTATGCCCAGCGCGCGCACCTTGAAAGGCGGGCGCACCTTTTGCAGAAACAATTCGTAGGCGTGTTCGGCTATCTCGCCGCAGAGCACGGTGGGACGCACCTTTTTTTGCACGCCGAAGCTGTTGAGCGAGCTGTCGCGCACCCACAGGTGCACGGTGTCCGCCCTGCCCAGATCGGCCTCGCGCAGGCGCGCGGCAACGCTTTCCGCAAGCACGTAAAGATTCTTTTTTACCTCGCCGGGGCGGGTGAGGTCTTCCGGATAGGTGAGAGAGTTGCCTATCGATTTAAGTTCGCCGCGCTCGTCCATCGGGCGCACGGGATCGTCGTCCTGCCCGCGGGCGTACTTTACGAGAGTGTCGCCCGCCTTGCCCAGCATTGCGTGCACGAGCCCGTCGGGGGCGGCCGCAAGCGCGCCTATCGTGGAGAGCCCGCGTTTTTTTAGTTTGTCCGCCGTGGCCTTGCCCACGAACAGCAGATCTTCCACCGGCAGCGTGTATATCACCCGCCCGTAATCCGCCGCCGAGATCACCGTGGTGCCGTCCGGCTTTTTGAGGTCGGAACCCAGCTTGGCGAACACTTTGTTAAAGGATACGCCCACGGAAACGGTGAGCCCGAGTTCGGACTTTATCCGCTCGCGCAGGGTATCGCCGAGAAAGCGCAGAAATTCGGGCGAAAAGTGCTTTTCCTCCCCCTCGCCCGTATATTTCTGCCCGTCGTAGCGGGGAAAGATCTTGGTGCTGTGCGTTATGTCCAGCCAGCACTCGTCTATGCCGTAAGGCTCGATAAGGTCCGTATATTGCGCGTATATCGCCTTTGCCATGCGCGAATACTTCATGTATTCGGAAAAATCGGGCGGCACCACGACCAGCCCGGGGCACTTGCGCTTTGCCTGCCAGAGCGTTTCGCCCGTCTTTACCCCGAATTTTTTGGCCTCTTCGCTCTTTGCGAGCACTATGCCCTTGCGCGCCTCCTCGTCGCCGCCCACCGCGAGCGGCACGCCGGCAAGTTCCGGCCGGAGCTTGCGCTCGACCGAGGCATAGAAGTTGTTGAGGTCGGAATGTACGACTATCCTCTCCATTTTATCCTGCGCACGTCCGCAAGGCAGCGGCGCGAGCCGCCGTATCTTATCCTGCGCCTTGCAAAACGATATTTATTGAATAAGGCATATATGCGCCCGAACAGCCGTTTTACATCGTTTGCGAAGTGCTTGTGCTCCCAATAAAGGCACATGAGAAAGCCGAGCGGGCAGCCGAATATAACGACGGGGAACAGCTGCCAGAGCGCGGGCGCGTAACCTTGGGATATCTCCGAAGGTTTGAACGCGGGCGGCACGAACAGGAGCAGGAAGTCGAGTATGGCGGTGCCTTCCAGACTGTCGTAAGGGCCGAACGCCATGCCGCCGTTGCCGTGCGAAAGCGAGAGCAGGCTGCCGAGGCCGTCCAGCCCGACGGCGACGAGCATCACCTCGTTGCACACGATGACCACGAGGTCGAGGATATATATGAGCGGCGTGAAAATTATCCTGCGGTAATCGAGCTTGTGCAGCCCGAACACCACCATAAGAACGGGCGCCACCCACAGCGAGGTGTGGCAGAAATAATAGCGCATGCAATCGAAGTCGAAGGGCACGGAATTTTCTATGCTCATCGGCAGCCAGCTTGCGGCTATGCCCGATATCGCGCCGATATAGAACATATAATCGCACAGCGCCGTGTTCTTTTTGAAAAACAGGAACGGGAAGATCATCGTGTTTATCGCGCACACGTTTTCCGGCGTTATCGTCTGCACGGCGTGACCGAAGTCCTCTTCGCAATAGGGCGGGAACAGCAATTTGAGAAAGTGCAGCGCAAAGTTTGCAAAAAGCAGCAAAAACAGCGCGGCGTTCTGCGTTTTTGCGCTCCTGCCGCGCAGCAGAAGCCAGAGTATAACGAAAAACGCCATACCCATCAGCGGGAACAGGTAATAATAAGGATCGGAAAAATCCACCGTCATATGCTTTACCCCCGTAAGCGCCGCGCGCCGTCTGAACATAAACAATTATAGCACGCATTGGCTTTCCGCGCAACGGTTTACGAAAAAAAGGCGCCGCGCGCCCTTTTAAGTTCCGTCAGGTCAGTTTTTCCGCAAGAGCGCCGAGCACTTCGAAGTAATCCCCGAAAGTCTTTGCGCACACCTCGGCGTGTTCTATCACCACACCGGCGGAACGCAGGCCGGTTACGGCAAAACTCATCGCCACGCGGTGGTCGCCGAAAGTCGCTATGCGCGCGGGGCGGGGCGGAGCGGGCGTTATCTCCACGCCGTCCTCCGTTACCCTGCACGGGACGCCCAGCCCGTCGAGATTGAACTTTATCGCGTTTATCCTGTCGCATTCCTGCCCGCGTATATGCGAAATACCGCATATCTGCGTGGGGCGCGAAAAATACGGCGCTATGGCGGCCATCGTAAGCGCCTGGTCGGAAAAGGACGACATGTCCACCCTGCCGCCGTCGAATCCGGCGCGCATGAGCTCTATGAACCTGCTATCCCCCTGCAGGGAGGCGCCGCCTGCGCCGAGCACCGAAACGTCGGTGCCGAGCACCCTGTTCATCGCGTAAAAATAGCACGCCGCGGAGACGTCCGGCTCGACGTCGTATTCCCGCGCGCGATAGCCGCCGCGCACCGAAAAGCCGCCGTCCTCCGTTACCTCCGCACCGAAATCGCGCATTACCCGCGCCGTCATGCGCACGTAATCCATGCCGTGGCTGCCCGTTGCAAAAACCGTTACGCCGCGGCACGCGCCTGCCATGAGCAGGGCGGAGAGGAACTGGCTGCTTTTGCTCACGTCCACGAAAATGCGTTTTGCGGGCGAGGCGGTGCCGTGCACGACGAACGGGAAACAGCCGCGTTCGCCCAAAAATTCAAAGCGCGCTCCGGCGCTTTCGAGCGCGGACAACAGCGGGCCGACGGGCCTGCGAGTCATCTGCCCGGAGGCGCGCACCGTAAACGTGCCGTCCGTGAACGCCAGCAGCGCCGTAACGAACCTTGCGGCCGTGCCCGCGCTGCCCACATACACCTCGCCGCCGCTCACGGGCAGACTGCCGCCGCAGCCGCGCACCGTTATATCGGTGCCCGAACCTTCCGCCGCGACGCCGAGGCCACGTATGCAGTCGAGAAAAGTTTTGCAATCGTCGGAAAGCCCCGCGCCGTGCAGCACGGAAACTCCGTCCGCAAGGGCGGCGCACAGCAGCGCCCGCGCCGTCAGCGATTTGGAGCCGGGCACGCACACCTGCGCTTTTCCGTTTTTTATCCTGCCGTATATGCAGGGCACCGAATAATCCATAAACGCCTGCCTTTTTGCGTTTTTTACGCCATATATGCGGTCAAATTTTTCTGCGCCTTAAAATATCGCCCGCGCAAAGCTCGTAAGGGCACCTCACCTTGTAAACCGTCTGCACGAGCTTGCAGTCGTCCGTCGGGGTGCCGTCCGGCAAGTAAGCCTGCTCCACCGTAAACGACTTCCCGAAATTTTCCGAAGGCGAAAGCACCTCCAGAACGTCGCCCTTTGCAAACCTGCCGCGCATCTCCACCGACGCGCAGCCCGCTCCGCAGCCCACGACGTTGCCTATATAATCGCAGTCGCCCTTTGCCTGACTGTCGGTATAATTCACCGTTTCGCCGTTTTTGCCAAGGGCGTAAGCCGTGGTGTAATCGCGGTGCGCCGCGGTGGCGAGTTCGCGCTCCACCGCCCCGTCGTAACCGCCGTCCATGCACCTGCGGTAAGCGTTTATCACCGTGGCGAGGTAATATTCGCTCTTCATCCTGCCCTCTATCTTGAACGAGCACACCCCCGCCTTTTCCATCTCGCCGAGGTACCGCGACATGTTCAGGTCTTTTGAATTGAGGATATATGCGCCCCTTTCGTCCTGTTCCATATCCAGCCAGCCGCTGTCCGACTTGTCGTCGCGCTTGCGGATGCTGTAATTCCAGCGGCACGCCTGCACGCATTCGCCGCGGTTGGAGGGCCTGCCCGCAAGGTAGTCCGAAAGCAGGCACCTGCCCGAATACGAAATGCACATCGCGCCGTGCACGAAGGCTTCCAGCTCCATATCCGGCACAAAGGCGTGTATCGAGGCTATCTCTTCAAGCGACAGCTCGCGCGCGAGCACCACGCGGCAGGCACCCAGTTCCTGCCAGAATTTTACGGCGTACTTATTGGTCACGTTTGCCTGTGTGGAGACGTGCACGGGCAGGGCGGGAGCTGCCTTTTTTGCCGCGTAAAGCACGCCGGGATCGGAGACGAGCACGGCGTCCGCCCCCGCACCTTCCAGAAAGGCAAAGTAATCTTCCATTGCGGCAAGATCGCCGTTGCGGGCGTAAATGTTCGCCGTGACGTACACCTTTTTACCGAGGGAATGGGCGTAACTTACCGCCTTTTCGAGCTCGTCGCGCGAAAAATTGTCGGCAAACGACCGCAAAGAAAAATCCTTACCGCCGAGGTAAGCGGCGTCCGCGCCGAAGTAAAAAGCAGTTTTAAGTTTTGCAAAATTGCCCGCAGGGGCAAGAAGTTCCGTCTTCATATAAACAGCCGTCGGGCGGCGCGTACGCCGCGTTTACCGCCCGCATGTCATCTCTTTACGGAGAGGGCGACGCCGTCGCCCACCCTTATCACCGAAGTAAAAAGCTCCTCGTCGCCCGTTACGGCCGCGAGATATTCCGATATGTGCCGCGCAAGCATCCTGCGCTTTTTGGGCACTTCGTTTTCGCCCGTCGCCCAGCCGTACAGCAGCACGTCGTCCGCCACGAGCAGCCCGCCCCGCGGCAGCAGCTGCTTTAAGCGCGGCAGGTACTTTATGTACTGCACCTTTGCGCAGTCCATGAATATCATATCGAAGGGCCCTTCCAGCGCGTTTATCGCCTCGCCCGCGTCGCCGTGCACGGCAGTCACGCGCCCGGATATGCCGCAGGCGCGAAAATTTTCCAGGGCGGCGTTATAAAAATTTTCGTCGCGCTCCACCGTGGTCACGTGCGCACTCGGGCATGCGAAGGCCATGGCGGCCGCCGTGGTGCCCACCGCCGTGCCCAGTTCGAGTATGCGCCCGGGCCGAACGGCAGCGGTCTGCGCCATAAGAAAGCACAGCGTGTCGTCCCCCGCGACGGGTATCTCGCGCGAGAACGCTTCGCTGCGTATGCGCCGCAGCGCGTCGGGTATATGCAGTTTGTTCAGCCCGCCCGCCGCCGACGTGTCGCGGTGGGCATAAGAAAAATCATCCATGATATGCAAGTCGCTCGGCTTGTGAAAGTACTCTTTCACCACAAAACATTTATATCAACCCTCGGAGATGCGAGCAGTTCGCGGCGCGCGGCACACACTTTCCCGTGCCTCCCTTGCCTAAAGGGAGGTGGCACGCGCGAGCCTGCGAGGGCGTGACGGAGGGATAACTTTGCGCGGAGCGGGAGAAATTTCGATATATCCCCCCTCGGCGCCGTTTCACTGCGCCGTCCCCCCTTTAGGCAAGGGGGGCAAGAGTAAGATTTTCGTGAACGCCGCCCGTTACACCTTTGAAGAAGCAAGCAAAACGAGGAGCCGGCGGAAGGTTTGAGGGAGTGTACACAGACGTACATGACCGAAAACACCCGTAACGGCGACAATGTTATGCGCCGCAATCCCGTTCGTTTAACCCTCGGAGATGCAAGCAAGACAAGGAGCGTGCGCAAACGACGACGGGAGCGTACACCGACGTACGTGACCGAGGAGTGCGCAAGCGCGACACAGTATTGCGACGCATATCCGAGGGAAAGCGCCTAAAAAAGAATGTTGAACTTAAAGCTCCACCACCACGGGCACTATCATCGGCGACTGCTTGGTCTTTTTGAGCAGATAATTTTTGAGCGTCTTTTTAATGGCGCGCTTCAATTCGTCCACGCTGCCCACGGAAAGGTCGTAACCTTCGACGGCGTTCTTTATTACCCCGCGCACTTCGGCTATATAGTCCTTGTGGAAGCCGAAGATAAAGCCGCGGCTGTTTATTGCCGGTTCGCCTATCACCTCGCCGCCGGAAACCACTACCGAAACTATGAACAGACCGTCCGCGGCAAGCTGGCGCCTGTCCTGCATTACGGTGCTCGCCTTTTCGTCCTCGATGCCCTCGCCGTCTATAAGGCGCGAACCGGAGGGAACGTTGTCGCCGCGGCGCATCGTCTGCGAAGTGAGCATGACGCAGTTGCCTATGTCGGGCAGGAATATATTGCTTTCGTTCATGCCGAGTTCGGCGGCAAGTTCGGCGTGCTCTTTAAGGTGGCGGTATTCGCCGTGTACGGGTATGAAAAACTTGGGCTTTAACAGCCTGTGCATTATCTTGTGTTCCTCGCGGCAGGCGTGGCCGGAGACGTGGATGTTTTCCAGGCTCTTGTAAACGACGTTCGCGCCCTTGCGGTAGAGGTTGTTTATTACGCGGTAAATATCGCGCTCGTTGCCCGGAATGGGCGACGCCGATATGATTATCGTGTCGTTTTCGCCCACGGTTACGGAGGGATTTTCGCCGTTTGCCATGCGCGTGAGCGCGCTCATCGGTTCGCCCTGGCTGCCCGTGGAAACGATGACCAGCTCGCTGTCGGCAAGTTTTTTGGTGCGCGAAACGTCCACGAGCACGCCTTCCGGTATGTTTAAGTCGCCGAGTTTTTCCGCCGCGTCCACCACGTTCAGCATGCTCCTGCCCGAAAGCGCCACCTTGCGCTTATACTTTACCGCAAGGTCGATTATCTGCTGCAGCCTGTGCACGTTGGAGGCAAAAGTGGCGATTATTATGCGGCGCGACGTGTTTTCGTTGAACAGCCTGTCCAGAGTGCTGCCCACCGTCTTTTCGCTCATGGTATAGCCGGGGCGCTCGATATTGGTGCTTTCGCCAAGGTATAAAAGCACGCCCTTTTCGCCTATGTCGGCTATCGTTTTAAGGTCTATCGGCTCGCCCGCGACGGGCGTCAAATCTATCTTGAAGTCGCCGCTGTGGAATATCACGCCCTGCGGAGTTTCTATCGCCAGCGCCAGCGCGCCCGCGATGGAATGGTTGACGTTTACGAACCTTACGTTAAAACAGCCTATCTTTACGCCGTCGCCGGGGGCGACGATCACCTCTTCGGCGTCGTTTATGCGGTGTTCGCGCAGTTTGTTGTCCACAAGGGCGAGCGTGAGCCGCGTGCCGTAAACGGGCGCCTTTATCTCGCGCAGGAAATAGGGCACGCCGCCTATGTGGTCTTCGTGCCCGTGCGTAAGGAGCAGCGCGCGCACTTTGGACTTGTTTGCCACGAGATAGGATATGTCCGGCGCCACGAGGTCGATGCCGGGCAGCTCCTCCGAGGGGAAGATTATGCCCGCGTCGATTATTATTATGTCGTCGCCGTATTCTATGGCGGTCATGTTCTTGCCTATTTCGCCCACGCCGCCGAGAAAGATTATCTTTACCTGCTTTTCCTTTTTCGTGCGGGTGCGCGCCGCGGGCTCCTTTTTTGCCCTTTCGCGCAGCGCCTTTATCTTTTCGGCGGGATTATCCTCCCTGCGCTGTCTGCGCGCCGCCTTTGCCGCGGGCCCCGCCGCCTTTTTCTTCTCCTTTTTTTCGCCCTCGGCGGAATTGCCGAGGTACATAAAGCCGAAACCGCCGCCGGCGTTCATCGGCGTGCCGCCCGAAGGCTTGCCTATGCGCCCGATGCGCAACCGTCCGGACGGCCCCTTTTTTTCAGTACTCAATAACGTATCTCCTTTTCTGTATTAAGCCCCCACGGGCTTGCGGTACGTAACGCGGGCGCACGCCCGCTTACAGCATACGGGGGTTGATAAAAACAACTATCAACCCCCCTTTGTATGTCGTTTAAGTTTTGATCACTTGAGCTTTCTTACGTCCTTTACGAGGCCGTCTTCGATGAGCTCTTCGATAGTCTCGTAAGGATACATCGCCGCGTAATCCCTCTCCTGGATGGGACGCTTTTCGCCGTTGCGGCGGCGGAGCATCTCGTCTATCAGCCTTATCGCCTTTCTTACGCCGAGAGGGCTCTTTATCTTTACCATCATCGGCGTGCCGTGCATCGACTTGTTGTCGGATACGTCTATCTGATGGTAAACGGAAGTCTTGAACTCGTTGGGATCGAGGTTGAGGTACAGGCAGAGCGTCTTGCCGCGTATCTTTAATTTGGCTATCGTCTCCCTGCCCTTGTTGAAGCGCTCGGCGCCCCACGCGATGGAGGAGTTGACCTTTCTGTAAGCCAGCATGGCGTTCTTTATCTGACCGTAATAACGCTTTACTTCGTCGCTGCTCTGGATTATCCTTGCGATGAAGCTGCGGTTATACTTCATCATGTTGGCAAAGTCTACGCCGCCGCTCTCTGCGCCCTCGGCTTCGGCCTCCGCCTCGCCCTCGGCGGGCTGCTCTTCCACGTCTTCGAAGATGTTTTCCATCACTTCGTCGACGGGCTCGTCGGCTACCGCCTCTTCGTCCACGATGTCGCTTACCGTTACGAGCTCTTCCTCATCGGTCTCTTCGGTTTCGGCGGGCTGCTCCTCTTCGGCGGCAGCCTCTTCGGCCTCTTCGGCTTCGGCAGGCTGCTCTTCTTCGGCGGCAGCCTCTTCGGCCTCCTCGCTTTCGGCGGGCTGCTCCTCTTCGGCGGCGGCCTCTTCAACCTCTTCGGTTTCGGCGGGCTGTTCCTCTTCGGCGGCGGCCTCTTCAACCTCTTCGGTCTCGGCGGGTTCTTCTTCCCGTCCTGCCGCGGCTGCGGCTGCCGCAACGGTGGTCACCGCCGCGCCGCCGGCTATGAGCGCCTTTATTCTGTCGAGCTGTTCGTTTATTTCCTTTATCTCGGTCTTGATCTCTGAGATGTCTTCGGAATAGTCGGGAGCCTGCTCG
>CALVLW010000068.1 GCA_944341315.1 uncultured Clostridia bacterium | reverse complement strand
CGCGCTTTCGCCCGACTATGCCCTTGCGGAATATTCGCCCCGCCTTGCCGGCGGGCTGAACGGGGCCGGGATAGCGCCCTTTTACAGGCAGGAAAAATGACCGTATAAAACGGCGGCGGGGCGCCTTGAAAGGCGCCCCGCCGCAGCTGCGTACGGTATGTTATTTGCGTTCGTCCATCGGTATATAGGTCTGGCTGTCCTTTACGCATTGGTAAGAAGGCCTTATTATGCGGTTGCCGTTTATCAGTTCCTCCATGCGGTGCGCGCTCCAGCCGCCCACTCGCGAAATGGCGAACAGCGGCGTATATAGGTCTGCGGGCAGGTTTAGCATGGAATAAACGAACCCGGAATACAGGTCGACGTTCGCGCACACCGGCTTGGAGAGCTTGTGCCGTTCGTTTATCAGCTGTTTTGCGGCGCTCTCCACCGTTTCGTAAAGGTGAAATTCCTCCACGCGGTCCTTTTCCACCGCCAGCTTTTCGGCGTACTTTTTAAGTATCTCCGCCCTCGGATCGGACAGCGTGTAAACGGCGTGTCCCATGCCGTAAACCAGCCCCGCGTGGTCGAACACCTCGCGCTTTAATATCCTGTCGATATAATCGGTTACGGTGGCGGGCTTCCAATCGGGCACGTTCTCCTTTATGTTGCGCATCATCTGCATCACCTTTATGTTCGCGCCGCCGTGTTTGGGGCCTTTGAGCGAACCCAGCGACGCCGCCATCGAAGAATAGGTGTCCGTGCCGGAGGAGGTGACCACGTGCGTGGTGAACGTGGAGTTGTTGCCGCCGCCGTGGTCTGCGTGCAGTATTAGCGAGATATCCAGCACCTTCGCTTCCAGGTCGGAAAAGCTGTTGTCTTTGCGCAGTATGTGCAGTATGTTCTGCGCCGTGGAATATTCGGGGCGCGGCTTGTGTATTATCAGCGAACCGTCGTTGGTGTCGTAATAACGGTATGCGCGGTAGGCGTATATCGCAAGCATGGGGAACTGCGCGATAAGTTGCAGGCATTGCCGCAGCACGTTGGAGATGCTCACGTTGTCGGGATCGGGATCGTAGCTGTAAAGGTTGAGCACGCAGCGCGCCAGCATGTTCATCATGTCGCGGCTGGGCGACTTCATTATTATGTCGCGCACGAAATTGCGCGGCAGCACCCTGAATTCGGAGAGCATCTCGTTGAACTGTTCGAATTCCGCGCGCGTGGGCAGTTTGCCGAACAGCAGAAGATACACCGTCTCTTCGAACCCGAAACGGTTTTCGGCTATGCAGTTTTTAACGAGGTCTTTAACGTCGTAGCCCTGATAGCGCAGTATGCCGGGGATCTCTTTGCGCTTGCCGTCCCTTTCCTCCCACGACACCACGTCCGAAATTTCCGTAAGCCCGCACAAAACGCCCTTGCCGCTGCGCTCGCGCAGGCCGCGCTTTACGTCGTACCTGGCGTAAAGTTCGGGATCTATGCGGTTGGAAAGCGCGCTCTTTTCCGCAAGCTCGGAAATGGCGTAAGAGTATTTTACCAAGAGGTTGGCTTCGTTGAAATCCAAAATATCGCCCCCTTGCCGCGGCGTGCGCGCGGCGCAGATTTTTCGTGTGATTTGGTTAATGATACCACACGGCGGCGCTTTTGTCAAACGAATGTCCCCGCCCGCGGTCACAATATGAATATTTATACATTTTTACGGTAATTTATGCAGCGTGCGCTCTTTTTCGCCGTGCGGTGTTTTCAGCGCGCTTATAAAGGTTATATATAATATATAATAAGCGGCGGCAATAACTGCCGCCCGGACGGAGGATGAACAGATGCAGAACGTAAGACTCGTTTCGGCCGAAGAAAAGCTCGTTATAGCGCTTTACGGCGAGATAGACGCAGCCGTTTCCGACGATTTTTATCAGCAGGTGACGGCCATATACAACCACGACAAAAAGGACATAGAGTTCGATTGCTCGGCGCTCTCGTTCATCGACAGCACCACGCTGGGCACGTTCGTAAAGATATTCAAGCACTTAAAGCAGGACGGGCACACGTTCGCGCTCAGGCACGTGAGCGAAAGGATAAAAAAGCTGTTCCGCATCTGCTCGCTCGACACCATAATGGAGATAGACTGATGAAAGAATTTTGCGTTAGTTTCGATCTTGAACACAGCGAATTCAACACGGCGTTAAGGCTCGTCGCGGGGGCGTTCTGCTCGCTTGCGGAAAAGGACGTGGACGCCGCCGAGGATTTTAAGGTGTGCGTAACGGAGAGCGCGCTCATATTAAGGAACTGCGGCTTTGCAAGGCTGTGCGCAAAGTTCAGCGCGCAGGACGGGCTTAAAGCGGTGCTCAGCGGCGAGGGCGGCGCCCCCCGCGACGCGGACAACGAACTTTCGCTGGCGCTCATAGGCGCGCTGGTGGAAAATTGCGGCATAGACAGGCGCGGGGGAATTATAACCGCCGTCACGCTCGAATTATGATGACAAACGAACAGGCAGGCGAGCTGTTCCGCGAATACCGCAGGACGGGCGACAAAAAGATTCGCAACAAGCTCGTGGAAAATTATATGTACATAGCCGAGATACTCGCAAAAAAATTTGCGGGCAGGGGGGTGGAGTACGACGACCTTTTGCAGGTCGCTTCCGAAGCTCTCATTCTCGGCGTGGAAAAATTCGATCCCGAACTCGGCAATCAGTTCACCACTTACGTGACTCCCACGATAACGGGCATGATAAAGAACTATTTCCGCGACTTTTCGCGCGCGGTAAGGCTGCCGCGCAGGATCTACGCGCTGGGCGCAAAGATACGCGAAGAGACCAACGAATATTACAAGGCGCACGGCGTAAAGCCCACGGTAAAACAGCTTGCCGAAAAACTCGGCGAGAGCGAAGAAGTCGTGATGGAGGCGATGGAGAGCCGCCACCCGATAAGCCTGGACGGCTCGGTGCAGAGCGAGGACGGCGAGGGGATGCTTTACGACGTCATTCCCGATCCCGTCGATTCGTTCGAAAAGTTCGACGACATGCAGTCGCTGCGCGACGAGATAAAAAAGCTCAGCCCCACCGAACAGCAGGTGGTGGCGCTCAGGTTCGTGCAGGGCAAATCGCAGGCGGAGGCGGGCAGGATACTCGGCGTCAGCCAGATGTTTGTCTCGCGCGCGGAGCGCAAGATAGTTGAAAAATTAAAGGAAGCGCTTTCGTAATGATAACGTTCAGGGTAGGCGACATAAAAAAACTGAATGACTGCCTTAAACCTTTCCTCGATTACCTGCGCAGCGCCGACGTGGACGACGACGTCGTTTTCGACAGCCGCCTCGTCTCGTGCGAGCTCATCTCCAACGTGATAAGGCACCTGGGCGAGGAGGCGGAGTTCAAGGGCACGCTCGACGCCGACAGGATAGTTATAACCGTCTCTTCGGAGGGCACCGACTGCTCCAAGCTTAAAGCCGGCCTTCCCGACGTGCTTGCGGAGGGCGGAAGAGGGCTTTATATAATAAAGGCGATATGCAGCGGAATAACTTCCGAAGGCTGTTCCGTAAGCGTGAGCATAAAGCGCCGCAAATGAGCCGCGCCCCGTTCACGAAATGCTGAGGACATATCAGCTTAAAAACATGCGCGCCGCGCGGATCAAATCCGCGCGGCGCTTTTTGTTACGGGCAAAAAAAGCGCCCCGCACGGGCGGGGCGCTTGCTTTATTTCGTTCAGTTGAGCAGGTTGAGCTCGTTATAGAACTTGTTCATGAGGCCGTCGGAGATCATGGGACGGAACTTGCCCAAATAGATGAATATCGAAGAGAAGAAGTCCTTGTTGTCGCCGCCTATCACGTAATCGGGGATGTTTGCGAACGAGCCGTTAATCTTTTCGAGGAACAGCTTGGAGAACTCTATCTTTTCGCTGTCGGTGAGCCTGGACATGAACGAATCCGTAGGTCCGCGGTAAACTTCCTTTGCGGTGTAAACCACGCCGTCGCTGCTCGCCGTCACGGTAGTGGAGGGCTGAGCGGGCTGCGCCGCGGGAGCGGGAGCCGCGTAAACGGGCTGCAGATATACGGGCTGTATGTACTGGGGCTGAGCCGCGGGAACGGGTGCGGGTGCGGGCTGCGCCGCGGGAGCGGGAGCCGCCGCGTAAGCGGGCTCGGCAACGGGCTCTTCGGGGCTTACCACAAGCGTGTCGTCGTAGTAATCTTCGGGGAGTTCGGCGTTCGTCTCGGTGCACTCTGCGGGACGGAATACCGCACACCTTACGGAGGCTATCACGAGCTGTATGATGGCTATCGCAAGCAGAACGTACATCAGCAGGCCGGGCCTGATGCCTTCGGCGTTGATGACGAATATCATGATCACCGCAACTATCAGCGCGATCGCTTCGAGCAGATACCTGATTATGTCTACGGCAAGCGTGCCCTTCTTGGTGGTGGCGCCTATCGCAGCCATGTCGAGCGCAAAGTTCACCAGCGCAAGCAGCACCGCGCACGCAACGGCGATTATGGCTATCGTGCCCTTTATGTCGGTCGCGCCCATTATCGCTTTGCCCGCGTCAAGGCCGCCCATGAGCAGAACGTTGAGCGCGCTCATGCCGTCTGCCGTGGCAAAGAAGGTTATGTAAAGCTTGTCGTCGAACAGGGTGGTGGTCTTCATGCCCACGAGCGTGGTGAACGCAAACGTGCACATGACGCCCGCCGCACCGAGGAGGAACACCACGAACTTCATGAAGCCCGAACCCTTCTTGTAGCCGAAGGACTGTATGAGCAGCATGAGCAGCGTGCCGCCGAACGCGATGCCTATCACGCCGTAATCCCAATTGAAGTCTGCTCCCGTCGTCTTTGCGGTGAGGTACAGCATTATTTCTATAACGGTATACATGAACAGCACGATCGCCGCCGCTATCTCGACCACGTAAGCGCAGACGCGCGCCGTCTTCTTTTCGGATTTGGAGGCAAGCACGGGTATGAGCATTATAACGCCCACGGCAGTCACGAACGCATACAGAACTATCGCAAGCGCCGCAAAGTCGAACGCTTTGGTAGTCCCCGTAAAGATGTAGGGGTATGCGCGGGTGAGCGCCTCGCCGGGCACATCGGCAACGTTGAGGCCGAAAGTCGTGCAGAACGCGTCGGGAAGCATCTTGAAGAGCAGGTCCTTGCCGTTAAAGAAGGGAAGGAACAGGCCCAACAGGAGGCATGCGAGCGCCAAGCAGTAGGTAACTAAGGAGAGATACTTTTTGCTTTGTTTGTTGTTACTCATGATAAAATCTCCGTCGGTAATTATTTTTCCGTTTGGACTGCCTGACGGCGGCAGGCAAAGCCGAAGCTGCGCTTATCGCCATCTATGTAATATTCTAATACAAAATCGGTATTCTGTCAAGGGCAAAATCAACATTAAAAAGTAAAATATTTTCATTTTTTTATTTGGCGTTGCCCGTTGGCTTCACCGCGCCACTAAAACCTTTCAAAAAACCTGCAAAAACGGCGCTTTGCAAAAAAGTTCACAGCGTTTTCAAAACTTTTTCGCTTACATTTAACGCCGTTCGTTGCAAGCGGCGGCGCAAAGTAGTATAATTGATATACCGAAAAGGGCTTTTGCCCGCGGCAACGGAGATCGTTCTTATGGACAAAGAAAAAATGCAGGCAAAACGGCACGGCGCCGGCGAGATGGCCGCCGCCTTAGACGAAGCGGCCTCCTTTATCCCGGCAAAGCAGGCGGAAAAGCTGGCCTCTTTCTGCGATTTCAAGGGGCTTAAAAAGGTGTTCGCCGACGCCGAACTCATGCGCACGGCGGAATGCTTTATAGAAAACAGCCTGAATATTTCCGCCGCCGCCCGCGCGCTTTACATGCACCGCAACACCATGATGTACCGTCTTAACAAGATAGAGCGGCTCACCGGGCTGGACGTCCGCAGCTTTTACGACGCCGCGGCGTTCAGGGCGCTCTACCGCATATATTCCCTTGCCCCGCGGAGCAACGGATGAAGGAAAAGAGACCGGCAAAGATAATCGCCGCCGTGGCCGCGTGCGTTGCCGCTGCCGCGGCGCTCGCGCTCGTCTTTTTTGCGGGCTGGTGGGCGCGCGGCTGCGCGGGCGCCTCGCCTTACGATTGGGCGCTGGACATAATAGAGCGGTATTATTATAAGGACGTGGACGCCGGCAACGCCGACGAGATAGCGCTGGACGCGCTCGTGGAGGAATACCTCGACGCATATTCGGCGTATTACACCGCGGAGGAATACAAAGCGCTGCAAAATTCCAACGCCGGCAACAAGAGCGGCTTCGGCATAACGAGCACGTTCATCCCCGGCAGCGGCGTCACGGTTGTCAACGCCGTGGGCAATTCCCCCGCTTTTGCAAGCGGGCTGCGCTCCGGCGACGTGCTGCTCTCCGGCGAGCTGGACGGCGCCGTTACGGAGTTTTTTTCGCTTGAAGACTTTTCCGCCTTTGCAGCGCGCGCGGGCGAGGGGGAGGAGGTAACCGTCAACTGCGCCTCCGGCGAAAGCTTTACCTTTGCCAAGGCGGAATACGCGGCAAGCTACGTGCTGTTCGCCACCAATTCTTCGGCGTGGACGTTCACGGGCGGGAACGCCGACGTGCTCACGGAAAGCGCTTCCGACGCGATAAGTTACCTGCCGGACGGCGCGGCGTACGTCTGCCTTTCGCAGTTTTACGGCAACGCGCCGCGGCAGTTTGCCGCAGCCGTGGAAAAATTCAACGAGCTGGGCTGCACCTCGCTCGTGATAGACCTTCGCAGCGACGGCGGGGGCTACGTGGACGTGATGCAAAAGATAGCCGGCTGCTTCGAAAGCTGCACGCCCGGCGCCGAGGCGATGTCGGCGCGCCATAAGAACGGCAGCACGGAAACCTATCCCGTGGAAAGACTGTCGTCTTCGAGCGTGGTAAGCGCCGACGCCGACGTGTACGTGCTCGCCAATTCCAATACGGCAAGCGCGTCCGAGGCGCTCGTCGGCTGCCTGATAAGTTACGGCGTGCTCGACGGCGGCGACGTGTATATCTCGGAATATTCCGCCGGATACCTGGACGCGGTCGGCCTGACTGCGGAGCAGGCAAAGAGCGGCAGGACTTACGGCAAGGGCATAATGCAGTCCACCTTTTACAATCCCGTCACGGGCGAGGCGTTAAAGCTTACCACCGCGCAGATATTCTGGCCGGACGGCACCACGATACACGACAGGGGCCTGTCCGCTTCCGACGGCTGCAAAACGGTGGCTTCGCCGCTGCCCTCGGCGTGCTACGGCAGCGAGCTGCGCTCCGCGGTTAAAGAGATATTCGGGCAGTAAATAAAGATACCGGTTTTGCGATAAGGCCTCCGCGCGCCGCGCGGAGGCCCTTTTATATGTTTTTAAGTCGTCTTATCCGTTTTGCGGCAAGCAGTATGCAAACGGAGTAGCCGTTGGGCGTGCGCGTAACGTCCACTTCGGCGTTCTCCGTTTCGAAGTACTCTTCGGCAGTCCGCCTTACGTCGCGCGCGAACAGCTCCTTTTCCCGCAGGGCCATCTCCTCGCGCCGCAGCATGTTTTCCGCGTTCATATCCTGCACCTCATCCTCCGCCTGAAATAACCGCCCGCGCCAGTGTAACCCGATTCCGGCCGCGGCGTCTTTATCCTTTTGCCGCACAGCGCCGCAGCCGCCGCGCGGTAATATTTTTTGCTGTACTGCCGCCATATCCCCACGGTAAGGGCAAGGTCTTCGGGCAGCGCCGCCAAAAGATCCGTGCCCAGCGCCGCCGCGATGTCTTCGGGCGAGGGTATGCTGCCGCCCACTATCAGCCCGCCGTTCACCTTGTTCACTGCCAGCAGAGGCTGCTTTCCTTCGCCGCGCAGCCCGTCCGCCGCGGCGGCCGCCGCCTTTACGCTCGGCGCGTACGGTTCGGTGACTATTATCGCTCCGCCGCACGCGCTCTTTGCGGCGCCGTCGCACAGCATAAAGTCGAAGAGCCCGTCCAGCTCGTTCACCGCCGCAAGCACCGCCCCCGCGTCCGCGCAGCCCAGCGCGGACAGCACGTAAAGACCGGCGTATTTCGGGTGCTGCACTACGGCCTGTTTTGCCCTGCACGCGCCGCGGGCGTAGTCCGCCAGCGAAAACACCTGCGCTCCTTCGCACCCGCACACCGTAAGCCCGCACCCGCAGGCGGCGTCGCCGTCCACTATCAGCGTGCGTTCGCCCGCGGCGGCAAGCGCGTATCCCAGCCCCGCGGCAAAGGTGGTGGCGCCCGCCCCGCCCTTTGCCGAAGCGATGTAATATTTTTTTGTCATATCGGGACGCTCCTTTTTTTATCATTTTACCGCCGCGGATACCGCTTTTTATGCCTGTTTCAAGGGGATTTTGTCATAATTTGTCTGTGTAAAATGTAATATTATCTTATTACAAGTTGTCATATTTATTTGACAACCGAGTCACGACCGCATATAATTGTAAGCGTGTGCAGAGGCACGCTATATATAATGTAATAAATAATATGGTGGAGATATGGTAAAGTTAAGAAAGGGACACACCAAGCTTAAGATAGCGCTCGTGACGCTGCTCGGCTTTATAATAGGCATCGGCGGCACGCTGGGCATCTGGTGGGGCTATTCGTACGTGCAGGGCTTAAAGGGCTCGCCGGAGATCTCGGTGGAGAACAAGCAGAACTACAAGCTTGCCACGCCGCAGGGCAAAAAGTATTCCGACCTGCTTGCGGAAGGGCCCGTCAGCGGGCTGGACACCGTGGGTTACCTCGCCTATACCCTTGCGGAGCAGAGCGAATATCATTCGCAGTCGCAGACCAGGTCCACGGCGCTGATCGCTACGCAGACGACCAACTCTTACAAGGATTATAAGGACGGGATAATGATCTCGTCCGACTTTACTTACGGGTTCACGGCGGAGGGCACGCAGGCGTGCTTCGTGCCGCAGGGCAACGAACAGGGCAAGGGCGCGGGCGTTTACATGCGCAAGCAGTCCGACACGCCCGATTCTTCCACAACGGGCACCAGCGCAAAGTGGGGCGACAAGATAACTTATTACGACCGCGACGCCTACCTTACCACTTACGGCGAATATTCCACCGAAATGACGGTGTATCTGCTCAACGAAGAGACGATAACGGGCTGGGAGCCCGCCTCGGACAACGGCGACGGCACCTTTACGCAGGTGGTAGAGCTGGACGCGCCCAAGGCGACCTATTATTACCGCTACGCAATGCAGACGCGCGGCGGGCTGGACAGGCTGCCCGAGTTCGACGAGATAACGCTCACGCTCACTTTCGACGACGATTACCGGGTGCTGGAAATATTCGCCGACGAACATTCGCAGCTGACTTACATCTTTTCCATGTCCAGCGTATCCGAGACCACTACCGTCTATTCCTACGGCGAAGAGGCGTTCGACGAGGAGCATTACGCCCTTTACGAAAGCTGCTATAAGCCCGTGGTGGGCACGCTCGAATCGGTCAGCGGCGAAGAGGAGAAGGAGGCGGACGTCATCACCGTGCTCACGGGCGCGTTCGAAGGGATGCTCAACGGCGGCGGCCAGCAGTTCGAGTTGACCGTCGATCTCGGCGGCAGGCGCTATTACGGCAGGCTGTTCCTCCGCATAGACATGAACGGGCTTTCGGACGACGTTCTCGGCTCGATAGAGGCGCGCCTCGCCCTTTCCGCGGACGAGGACATAGACGAACAGGACCTTTACGTTCAGCTCAAAGACGGTGTGGCGGAAGGCTATTACAGCAAGGACTTCGCGCTCAGGGCCGACGTGGACGCCTTCGGCGAGATAATAGACAGGTTCTCCGCCTGGGCGGACTCCTTGGGCGGCGGCAGCGCGCCTGCCGCAAGGGCGGCGGAAGGCGGGGAAAACATCCTCGAGCAGCTGCTTGCCGGGCTTGCGATGGAGCAGACGAACGGGGGAGCAAAGATAACGCTGGCGCTTGACGACCTTGCCGGCTTCGGCGTTGCGGCGGAACTCGATTTCAGCGAGAAGGACGGCAAATATTCCTTCCTCGGCGCAACCGTGGACGGCCTTGCGTACAACGGGCAGGAGATCCCCGCCGCCGTTGCGCTCGCGCCCTCTTCGGCGGATACGATCTCGCACGAACCTTCGCAGGCGCCCTTCGACGTGAACGCCGCGGCGGACAGTCTGTATAAGCTGCTCTCCTCCGAACAGATAAAGGCGGAGCTCTCGCTCGAAGGCGAAAAACTTGCCGACCTGCTCGCCAATGCGGGCGTCGTCGACCTCGGCGAAGGACTCGACGGGCTCAGGCTGTGCGTAAGCGGCGGCCTGGACGTGAGCGGCATAACCGCCCGCGCGGGCGTGAGCCTTACGAACGATAAAACGGAGCTGCTCGGCGCGGACGTATATTATGTTTATAACGATACCACGGGCGAATACGGCAGGGCTTACCTGCATCTTAAAAACCTGCTCGGCGCTTCGGTAAATATAAAGCTGCAGTGCGACGTGGCGGAACTCGAACGGACGGTGGAGCAGCTCGTTTCCGGCGCGCGCGGCGCGGAAAGTTACGCGGGCGGCGGCACGGATATCGGCGGGCTGATAAACGGCATACTCTCGCTCGACTTCGGTTCGCTCATAAAGGAAGTAAAGGCAAACGACAGGCTCGTCGGCGCAACGATAAACGCCGACGCCGTGCTCGCGCTGCTCGGCGCGGACTTTTCCGTCGGCGACGTGTCGCTCGAATACGTTCCCTCGGCGGACGGCGGAGTGCTTACGGGCAGCGTGCCCGCGCTCGGGCTTTCCGTCCGGATCTGCGGCAGCGACGAACTCCTCCCCGCCGCGCCCGAAGGTTACCTCGACGCCGGCAAGGCGATAGAGCTGGTGCAGGCGGCGGCAGAGATATTCAAAGACGCCGAGGCGGTCAACTTTACCGTCGGCGGCGCGCAGCTCACGGTAAACGGCGCTTCGGTCAACGTCGGCGGCAACGGCACGGTGGGCTGGAAGGCGGACGGCACCGTAAATTACGTCGCCCTCGATCTGATGCTCGATATGTCGGCGGGCGGCGCAGAGGACAGCTCGCCCACCGAACTTAAACTTACCTATTCCGCGGCCGCAAACGGCGGTTACGAAATAAAGATAGCGCTCAACGGCGCCTATGCCGCAGAAAAGAGCGTGCTCGT
>CALVLW010000067.1 GCA_944341315.1 uncultured Clostridia bacterium | reverse complement strand
GTCCCTCCGAAAGGTTCTTATCTAATATTATACTCAAAATTATAATAATTGCAAGTATAATCAGACCGTTTCAAAAAATATCTGCTCAACGCGAGTAAATTCTCTGGAATAATCAGTCGAAAAAAGTGTTTGCTATTGTTTCAAAACAAGCAAAAAACGGGGCAAAATTATCCCGTTTTTACCTATAAAAAGCCTGTTTTTGACTGCCTAAAACGCTCTAAAACGGAAAAATAGCAAACGGTAGCAAACAAATTGCCGTTTTAGGGGTGTTTGCTATTGCTCCGTGTTTTTCCTTAAATAGAAGATTTCATACCATATCTTGTGTTTTATAGCAAACACTTTTTCTGTATGTTGTGGTCTATTTTTCCTTTTCCGTGTTTCGACTCCGCTCCTTGGTAAGGACGAGGTCACCGGTTCAAATCCGGTTAGCAGCTCCATCGGGAGATACCGTTTACGGTGTCTCCCTTTTTTTGCCCGCCGCGCCGCGTTGACACGGCGGGCGGCGGTATGATAAAATTTACATATCGCAACTTACGGGTAAAAAAATGACTAAACAGAAAAAACTTTTCGTCTGTTCCGCGGTGCTCTCCGCGCTGTATCTCGCCGAATTCTTCGGCCTGGGCGTGCTGATATTCGGCAACCTGTTCGTTACCTCTCCCGCCCTGCCCATACTGCTCGCCGCAATATCCATGCTGCTGCCGGCGCTGTCCGTTCTCAACGTTACCGTGTTCCGCAGCGGCGCCCTTGCCGTCGGGCTGATATGCACGGCGCTTGCCTTTGCGCTCGGCTGGTTCCTGTTTGCGGCGTACGTGCTGTCCAAACTCACCTTCCTGCTGATAACCGGGCTGCCGGTGTTCTGCGTTGCGGGCATTGCCGGCGTTTTTCTGTTCTTAGTAGCCGGCTATCCCAAAATGGGAAGACGCGGCAAGGCGATCTCCGCGTCGGCGCTCGCCGCCGTCCTGCTGTGCGTATGCGTTTTCGGCGTGCTCGGGCTTGCCGTGTTCCGCTTTACTTCCGGCGGGGCCGTATTTGCCGTCGGCGATGAATATCAGATAGCCTGGTCCACCTCGGTAAAGTCTGCCGGCAGCGTAACGGTGAACGGCGTGACTTATTACGACGCCGACAACGGAAGAAACAGGATATCCACGCTGCATAAAGTCAGCGTGCCGATGAGCGAGCTGGACAGGGCGAAGAGTTACGAAATAAATTCCGTGCCCGTCTATTCCGATTCGGCATACCTTTCGGTAAGCGGCAGACGGCACACGCTGCGGCGCAGCTTCCGCCCCGTAAACGCCGACGACGGGCTGCAGATATACAACGTAAGCGACAACCACGAATGCCTGCGCGGAGCTTCCTCCGCCGCCGCGTACTTCGGCGACGATCTGGACGTTCTCATCCTGAACGGCGACATAATAAACGACGTATCCTCGCTGTGGCAGATATCGCTCATCTATAAGCTTGCAAGCAACGTAACCGGCGGCGAACGCCCCGTGATATTCACGCGCGGAAATCACGAATGCAACGGGAAATACGCCGACGAGCTGCCGTCGTACGTGGGCAGCGACAACGGAAAGTTATATTATACGGTGACTTTGGGCAACGCCTTTTTCCTCGTTCTGGACACGAACAACGATATGAGCGACGACAACTTTCTGATAAGCCCTTCGGCAAACTTCGAAGAGCAGCGCACGGAGCAGGCAGAATGGCTCGAAAATCTAAAAGACTTCGGCGTCGGCTGCGAATACCGTTTCCTGCTCGCGCACATGGCTTTTCCGCTCGTCAGCTACGAACGCTTCCCCGAATGGACTGAGCGGCTGATCGCCGCCACCGACGGAAAATTCGATCTTTGCGTCAGCGGCCATTCGCATCTCCTCGATTATGCGGAGGCGGGCACCGGCACGCGCACCGATTACCCCGTGATACGCGGCTCGCACCGCAGCAACCGTGCGGAACAGGGCGAAGGCGTAGATCCCGCGGCGTTTTCCGGCACGGCGATCGAGTGCCGCGACGGCAGTATAACAGCGAAATTCACCAACGCAAAAGGCCGGGTGCTTGGCACCGTACGGGTAAAGTAAAAAGCGGGGCGCGCGCCCCGCTTTTTTATAATCTCAGACGGCCGTCAGATCCGACGAAGACAAGGTGTATTCCGAAAGAACTTTCTCCTCCCCGTCCCTGCTTACTTTGAACGTTATCGCGTCGCCCGCACGGAGCGTAAGGCAAAGGTCGTCGAGATCGTAAGTGCGTTCCAGCTCCGTCTCCTCGCCGTTTATCGTAACGGATAACAGCACGTCGCCCTTGCGCACTCCCATGGCGTACGCCGCGGAACTTCCGCCTACGGCGCTGACGTTTATCGTTTCCACCACGGAACCGTAGCCGCTCGAAACGTCGAGAACGTAGCGGGATTCGGTGCCCGTGCAAGTCATGCCGAGGTCGGCCGCGTAAGCGTTTACTGTGTCGTCGTCGTTGTCGTTGGCATAATAGATGACGTTATTGGCGATACCCGTGACTATCTCGAGCGGCACGGCGTAATTTATGTTCTGCTCGTCGCCCGCGCCCGCGTTGGCTATACCGATAAGTTCGCCGGAACTGTTGAACAACCCGCCGCCCGAATTGCCGTTGTAAATGGCCGTGTCTATCCTCATCGAACGGTAATAGCGCGGCGTGCCGTCTATGTTGAGCGAGATCTGTTCGTCCACGGTGCTTATAACGCCGCGCGTCACGCTCATGCCGTAATCGTCGGGATTGCCCACCGTGAACGCCGTTTCGCCAACGTAATAGCCGCTGCCTACCGTGACTTCCTTTGCGTCGGGATTGACGGCTTTTATGTCGGAAGTTTTGGCGCGCAGCACGGCTATGTCGTGTTCCACCGAACCGCCGACGTATTCGAGCTCTATGGCATAGTCGCCGTAATCGTACTGCGTGTAACCGTACTCGTCCTCCGAACCCGTCTCCTGAAAGGTGCCCTCGCTGCCGTAAAGGTAGCAATGGACAGACGCGGGCAGGTTGCCGCCGTTGAGCGAAGTATCCGCGTCCTTATCGTAGACGACGTGATAATTGGTTACGATATAACTGTAACCGCCCTCGCTCTCGTCCATATCGTAGATCACGCCGGAGCCGCCGTAGATATTGTAATCGCTTATATAATACGGCCTGCCGTAAATTATCCCCGCAGGCACCGATTCCACGAACTGCGCGTATATCTTTACGGTGGAAAGCAGACACTCGTTCGTAGCCAGCGCCGTGCTGTCTGCGTTTACGGTGAGATACTTTTCCAGAAATTCTTCAAAAGTCACGTCTTCGCCCGTCTGCTGCTTATACTCCTCGTACAGGTCGCCGACGGTGAGCTCCTGCGAGCCGTTATCCACGGTAAAGGTGCCAGTGCTTCCGTCCGAATAAAACACCGTGTAAGTGTCCGCCGAACCTTCCGTGCCCGTCTTTGCTATCGACGTGACGCAGACGGAATTTTGCGAGCAGCCCGCAAACGCCGGCACCGCGGCAAGCACCGCCGCGCAGAGCCCCGCCGCCGCTATCTTTGCCGAAACCTTCATACTGTCGTCCTCCCGAACTAACTTTATGGCAAAAATATACAGCGTAAATATTGTCGGCGCATTACGGTTTAATGAACGTTTTGCAAAAATACCGTGCGCTTATCGCACTTTTTTGTGCACGAAAAGTACACATACCGCCACAAACGCAACGACGGCCTCCGTTACCGGATAGGAGAGCCACGCCCCCGTTATGCCGAAAAAATGTGAAAACAGCAGCGCTGCGGGAACTATTACCACCAACCCGCGAAACAGCGATACGACCTGTGCGGGCAGCGCCCGCTCCGTCGCGGTGAGATAGGTGCACGCAACGACGTTGACGCCCGCAAAGGGCACGGCGGCAAAATAAACGCGCATGCCTCCCGCCGCCGTGCGCGTGAGAGCGGGATCGTTACCGCTGTTGAACACGCCGGAAACGGGCTCGGCGAATACCGCCAGCAGAATGTAGATCGCCACCGCAAACGCGAGCGCGAACGTTAAGGAGTACGCAAGCAGCTTTCTGCACGCAACGGCGTCGTTTTCGCCGCGGGCTCGGCTAACGAGCGGCTGGACGCCTTGGGCCACGCCCGTGAACACCGCCGTGACCACAAGCGAGATGTTTGCCACTATGCCGTAAGCCGCCACGCCCTCCTTGCCGTCCGTGCCGAGGATAACGAAGTTGAATACGAGGATGACCACCGCCGAGGAGAACTGCTCCACGAACGAAGGTACGCCGAGTGCGCATATCCTGCCGAGGATACGGACGTCCGGCTTTATTGCCGCCGCGCGGAAGCCGCTTTTGCCGCGCAGGAAATGAGTGCAGTTCACGGCGACGCCTATAACGGGCGAAAGCCCCGTTGCCACCACCGCCCCCAGCATACCCATGCCGCACGGAAAGATGAAAACATAGTCCAGCACTATGTTCGTAAGGCTCCCCGCTATCAAAGACGCCATTGCAAGGCGGGGCGCGCCGTCGTTGCGCACGAAACAGGTGAGTATGTTGTTCAGCACGAAGGCGGGCGAAAACAACAGCAGCACCCTTATATACGTTTCCGTCATCGGCAGCTCCGTGCCCGACGCGCCCAGAAGTCCCGCAAGCCACGGCGAAAGGAATATTCCCGTCGGCAGCAGCACGGCAACCACGACGGCGCCCGCGACAAGGGAGTGCGTGAACGCCGAACGGGCGGCAGCAGCGTCGCCGCGGGCAGTCGCCAGCGAATAGACCGTGGAACCGCCCATACCCGCCATAAGCCCGGCTCCGTGCATAAAGTAATATACAGGCAGCGCGAAATTGAGCGCTGCAAGCCCGTCCGCGCCCATGCCGCGGGCAACAAAGAACGTGTCGGCAAGGATATAGCAGGACATTGCCACCATTGCCGCCACGCCGAAGCTCACGTATCTTAAAAAATCGGAGAGGAGTTTTTTGTTTTCCGGTTTGCTCATAAACCACCTTTGCCGTTTTGCGGCAATAAAAAAGCGCCGGCTTACCCCGCATCTTCAAAAGGCCTAACGATGCGGAAGCCAACGCTTGAATATTTACCCGGCGGCAAATATACCTGCTTTTACGTTATTGTTTACGCGCTTTTGTGGCGCCTCGCCACACCTATGCGGAAGCCGCGCTTAGACTGAGGTTCCGCTTCCGCAGGCGTTTCCGCGGGCACTTCGTTCACCTCTTCAAGCGCCTGCGTAAGCGCGTCGTCCCAGCGGGGAACGGCTACGGTAAGCTCTCCGCCCTCCTGCCGCGCAAGCGCCATGGTGGAGAACTCCTGCAGCGACATATACCTGAGATAGGCGTTGCCGCAGGGCGACGGCTGCTCCTTGTCGCACACTTTGCAGAAAGGCGCGTACCTCCCGCAGAGGTCGACGCCGAGGTTCTGGCTGCCGAGGAGCTTGTCCATATCGATGACTTTCTGTATGACTTCGGCGTCGTCCAGCCCCGTGGAACGGATGAGCGGGCACACCATGCCCATCCTTTTGCTTGCTTCGTAGGCCGTAACGCAGGGCGTGGCGTCCTCTTTGTTGCAAAGCTCGCAGAAGGGCGCGTAGCTGCCGCAGAGATCGCAGCCGAGCTTTCCTGCTTCCACGTATTTGTCCGTGTCGATTATGTGCTGCATGGAGACTGAGTCGTACCTCAGCGCGCCGATCAGCTTCATAGGTCTTGTTTCATCCCACATAAACATCAACCTCCCGTTAAATGTGACGTCGGTCTTATATCTCGAGCACTTCGAGCCCGTCGAGGATCTCGTCGTATTTTTCGCGCCTGAACGTTATGTCGTCCGGGGCGGTAACTGCTGCCGTGCCGCCCGCCACGCCGCAGCGCAGGATCTCTTCCATGGACGCGCCCCTTACGAGCGCGGAAACGGCGGCGGCGACCATGGCGTCGCCCGCGCCGACCGTGGAATTCATTGCAACGTTTATGCTCTTGCAATAAAGGTTGCGGCTGCCGTCGGTGAGGATGGCGCCCTCTTTCCCGAGCGAAAGGAGCACATAGCGCGCGCCGCGGTCGAGCAGCTGCCTGCACCCTTCGAGCGCGTCCTCCTTGCTCCTTACGGATATTTTGAGCGTGCTTTCGAGTTCGCTAAGGTTGGGCTTTACGAGCTCTACGCCGCATTTCAACGCTTCGAGCAGCCTGTCGCCCGCCGTGTCCACTATCTTTTTGACGTGAGAGGGCACGACGGAAAGCACGTCGGCGTAATACGAAGGATGCATGCCTCTTGCAAGCCCGCCGGAAAGCACCACCGCCTCGCAGCCGGCAGAAAGTTCGCGCACGCGGCTGATAAGTTCGGCCTTTTTTTCTTCGCTGACCTCGGGACTCAGGTCGTCCACCTCGGTGAGCATGGACTTGTGGTCGACGAACTTATAATTCTCGCGCACGCGGCCGGGACACCACACGAACTTATAGGGCACGCCCTCGTAGTGCAGTTCCTGCTCGAACAGCCTGCCGTTGTCTTCGTACATAAAACCGGTGGCCTGCACCTGCACCCCCAGCCTTTTGAGCCCGCGTGCGGCATTTATGGCCTTGCCGGTAAAATATATTCGTTTGTTGAGTATTTTATTTGATCTGCCCACGCTTAAACTTTCAACTTCCATGTTGACGTCTATGCAGGGGCTGAGACAGATTGCAAGGATCATTTCACTTACTCCGGCGACGGGCGCCGTAAGCCAAAGGTTTTTACATCGAGATCATCTGCAGCGTTTCGTAAAGCTCGTAATTGAACTTCTTTTTCATGTTTACCGCTTCGATGATGTCCATATCGATTATTTCGTTCTTGCGTATGCCCACGACTCTGTTGCCTATGCCGTTGTTGAGCAGGCGCACGGCTTTGTTGCCGAACTGAGCTGCAAGCATGCGGTCTGCCATGGTGGGCGAACCGCCGCGCTGAACGTGGCCTATCGTGGTGGGGCGCACGGAATACGTGGTTATGGACTGGAGCTGCTTTGCAAACTCCTCTGCCGAGCACACGCCCTCCGCCACAACGACTATGTTGGAGTGCTTGCCGTTGGCGCGCGACCTGTTTATGCGCATGACTATGTCGTCGAGGTCGAACACGACTTCGGGAACGACGATTATTTCCGCGCCGCTGGCAATGCCCGCATAAAGCGCTATGTCGCCGCAGCGCCTGCCCATAACTTCGACGACGGAGATACGCTCGTGCGAGGTCATGGTGTCGCGCAGTTTGTTTATTATGTCTATGCAGGTATTTACCGCGGTATCGAATCCGAGAGTGTAGTCGGTGTATTCGAGGTCGTTGTCTATCGTGCCGGGGATGCCTATCGTGGGGATGCCGTAGTCCTCCGAAAGGCACTTTGCGCCCCTGAACGAACCGTCGCCGCCGATGACGACCAGCCCCTCTATCCCGCGCGCTTCAAGCGTGCGGACGGCCCTCTTCTGCCCCTCTTTGGTGAGCATCTCGAGGCATCTTGCGGTGCGCAGCTTGGTGCCGCCGCGCTGAACTATATCGGACACGGAGCGCATATCCATGTTTACCATCTCGTCGTCTATAAGGCCCTGATAGCCGCGCTCTATGCCGTAGACCTCTATACCGAAATAAAGGGCGCTGCGCACGACCGCCCTTATGCAGGCGTTCATGCCGGGGGCGTCGCCGCCGCTCGTGAGCAAGCCTATTCTCTTCATAAAAACCTCCGCTTGAATAAACAAGTTTTTACTATCGTTACGTAAAGCAACCCGCGTGCGCACCCGCGGAAACACCCGCAGCCCCCATACATAAAACGAACGCGCGCCGCACTACCCATCATTTCAGTTATATATTATAACAAACGTTTACAAAAATTTCAATAGATTTTTATAAAATTAAAGATAAAAATAAAAAGCTGGCGCAAAAACGGCGTAAAAACCGCATTGCGCTCGCGCAGGCACCGTAAAAGCGTCGTTTCAGTTCCCGTTGAGCAGCACCACGTCTTCCTCCGCGAGGAAGGTGCTCAGCTCGGCAAGCAACCCCCTGCAATAATTTACGCCGCCGTCCAGCCTGAACCTTTTGCCGCCGCGCTTGATGTTGCAGTCCGTTTCTCCCTCGTAATTGCCGAGCATGGACAAAAGCTCGTCGAAGTCGTCGTCCGAAAGGAGCGAAGCGTTCAGCCACAGCACGGGGCGCCTGACAGGCTCCGTCCGGCTTTCCGCGGCGGGAACGTCCTCCTCGAACGCGGTTATCCTGTCGAGTATCACCGAAGGTTCTTTGCCGGAAGCAAGGTCGAGCTTGCCGGATATGCGCACCACCTTGTCGCTTGCGATGAGACCGCGGTAGCGCTCGTAAATGGCGGGGAACGCCACGCACTCCACGCCGCCGTAAACGTCCTCTATCTGCACGAACGCCATGTGCGCGCCCGTGCGCCTGGTGACCGTCTTTTTGAAAGAAGTTATTATGCCGCCCATGGTAACGTGCATGCCGTCGCTTATTTCGTTGTAAGTGCGTTCGCCGTCGTCGTCCTCGGTGTAGTCGTCGAGCATGCCGGTGTTGAAGTTGCAGTCGGCAAAACTGCCCGCGTACTTTTCGAACGGATGGCCGCTTACGTAAACGCCGAGCACCTCCTTTTCCCTGGCGAGCTTTTCGTTGAGGTCGTATTCGGGGACGTCGGGATAATCCACGGTGAGTTTCTCTTCCTCTATTATGTCGCCGAACAGGCTCATCTGGTCGCCGCTCTTCTGCTTTGCCATGCCCGACGCGCGCATGTAAAGCCCGTCGTAAACGAGTATGAGCTGCGCGCGCTTTACGCCCATGGAATCGAACGCGCCCGCATAGATAAGCCCCTCTATCATGCGCTTGTTGAGCAGCATGGCGCAGCGCTGGATAAAATCGGGGAAGTCGGCAAACGGGCCGTGTTCGTTGCGTTCGTTTATGATCAGGTCCACCGCGTCCTGCCCCGTGCCTTTAAGCGCGGAGAGCCCGAAACGGACGCCGTCGTTTTCCACGGAGAAGACCGTCTTGCTGCGGTTGATGTCCGGCGGAAAAACTTTAAGCCCCCTGTCTTTGAGATAGAGCACGTATTTGGTTATCTCCTCTATCTTGTTCAGGCGGTTGTTAAGAAGGCCGCAGATAAATTCCTTGATGTAATATTTTTTGAGCCACGCGGTCTGATAGGCGAGCGTGGCGTAAGCCGCAGCGTGCGATTTGTTGAAGGCGTAAGAGGCGAAGCCCTCCATGTCGGCAAATATCTTTGCGGCGACTTCGGCAGAGATGCCGTTCTTTACGCAGCCGTCTATGTGCGAGCCGTTCACGTCGCTCGTGCCGCCGTAAATGAACTTGTCCTTTTGCGCAAGCAGCGTCTTTTTGTCCTTTTTGCCCATCGCGCGGCGCACGAGATCGGCCTCGCCGAGAGAAAAGCCCGCAAGATATTGGAATATCTGCATGACCTGCTCCTGATATACGGGAATGCCGTAAGTTACCTGCAGTATCTTTTCTTCCTGCGGGCAGTCGTAGGAGATGGGCTCAAGCCCGTGTTTGCGGTTGCAGAACGAATCGATGAACTTCATCGGCCCGGGGCGATAGAGCGAAACGCCGGCTATCAGGTCTTCGAGCGTGTCCGGTTTGAGCTGGCGCATGAATTTTTTCATGCCGCCCGCTTCCAGCTGGAACACGCCGTCGGTGTCGCCTTCGGAGATTATCTCGTATGCGCCCGCGTCGGTATAGCCTATCTTGTTGAAGTCTACGTCTATTCCGTAGTCCTCTTTGATGTAGTCGATGCACTTTTTTATATCGGTGAGCGTGACCAGCGCAAGGAAGTCCATTTTGAGCATCCCGAGCGCTTCTATCTCCTTGGCCACGAACTGCGTGGTCACGTATTCGCCGTTGCGCGAAAGGGGAACGTTGTCGGCTATCTTTTTGCGGCAGATGACGACGCCCGCCGCGTGCATGCCCGTCTGCCTCGGCATGCCCTCTATCTTGCGCGCCATGTCTATCACCGAATGGAGCGTGGCGTCGTTTTCGTAAAGTTCGCAAAATTCCGAATTGCGCGCAAGCCTGAGTTCGTTCAGCTTGTCTTCTATGGACTTGCGCTTGTCTTCGTCCTGCTCTGCCTCCATCTTCTTTCTGGTCTTTTCTATGTTCAGGCCGAGCAGGTCGCTTATGGAGGTCTTGCCGTCCATTATCTTGGTAAGCCTGTCCGTTTCGGAATACGGCACGTTCATTACGCGGCCTACGTCCTTTACGGAGTTCTTTGCCGCCATCGTGCCGAAAGTTACTATCTGACAGACGTTTTCCGGGTGGTATTTGTTGCGGACGTATTCTATCGTCTCTTCGCGCCTGTCCGTGCAGAAGTCTATATCGAAGTCGGGCATGGATACGCGGTCGGGATTAAGGAACCTTTCGAACAGCAGATCGTATTGCAGCGGCTCCACGTCGGTTATGCCTATCGAATAGGCGACTATGGAGCTTACGCCCGAGCCCCTGCCCGGGCCTACGGGTATGCCCTGCTCGCGCGACCAATTGATGAAATCCCACACGATGAGGTAATATTCGGCGTAGCCCATGCTGCATATTACCTTGAGTTCGTAATCCGCCCTCTCCCGTTCGCGCTGCGTGACCGTGCCGTAACGCCTTATAAGCCCTTCGTCGGTCAGTTTTTTAAGATATTCCTCCGGAGTGCTGCCGTCCGGCGGGGTATAGCCGGGGATGAGCGAAGTGTCCCTTATCGGATAGCCCTTTTTGTCGAGGTTGAACGCAGGCTCGGTAACTTTGTCGGCGATGGCGCGGGTGTTGGATAAGGCGCGCGGCAGATTGGGGAACAGATCGGCCATCTCGTCGCCGCTCTTGAAGTAAAACTCCTGCGTTTCGAACTTCATGCGCTTGGGATCGTCGAGCGTCTTTTTCATCTGGATGCACATGAGCACGTCCTGCATCTCCGCGTCCTCTTTGTTGAGGTAATGCACGTCGTTGGTGGCGACGAGCTCGACGCCGATATCGTCGGCAAGCCGCACAAGCAGCGGCAGCACGCGCTTTTCTTCGTCCAGGCCGTGGTTCTGAATCTCTATGTAAAAATCCTCGCCGAACACGTCTTTTAAGTAGAGGGCGAGCTGTTTCGCGCCTTCGTAATCGCCCGAAAGCAGCCTTCTTGGTATGCCGCCAGCCACGCACGCGGAAAGGCAGATAACGCCCTCGGAATGTTCTTTGAGCACTTTATAGTCTATCTTCGGCTTGTAATAAAAGCCGTCCACGAACGCCATCGAATCGAGCTGCACGAGATTTTTGTATCCCGCCTTGTTTTTTGCGAGCAGGATGAGATGTTCGGATATGTTCACGGACTTGTCGTGCATGTCTTTCGTTACGTAAAACTCGCAGCCGACAATGTATTTCAGCCCCGCCGCAGCCGCTTTTTCGGCAAAGTGCAGCGTGCCGTACATATTGCCGTGGTCGGTCATGCACACGGTGTCTATGCCGTTTTCCTTGCAATAATCTATAAGGTTATCTATCTTGCACGCACCGTCCAGAAGGGAATATTCGGTGTGCAGGTGAAGGTGTATGAAATCGGTCATTATCTTTCCTCTTACGATATGCGGGCTAAGGGTAAAGCGTCAGTCGCCGCCCAGCGACTTTGCTATCTCGAATATCCTGCGCAGGCGGTGGTTAAGACAGCTTTTGGATATGTTCAGCCTGTCGGCAAGCTCCTGCATGGACGCGTTCTTGTCGGCGAGCCTGCCCTCCGCCACCGAAAACAGATTCTCGTCGAGGCTCTGCAATCCTATCGTGGAGCGTATCACCTCTATCGCCCGCACCTGCTTGACCGAGGCGGACACCGTCTTGTCTATGTTGGAGACAGAGCAGTTGTTCACCCTGTTTTCGTTGTTGGCATCGTCCCGTTCCCGCGCCAGCTTTTTAAGGCGCGCCCGCGCGCCCTCCGCCCCCATAAGCGACAGGACGGAAGAAATGGCGTCTATGCTTTTTAGGTAGACCACGGCGCTGTCTTTGCGCTTGACGAGTTTGGCGAGCACGTCGAACGAACACAGGATATCGCTGAAATCCGCGGCGGTTATCTTGTTGCGGAACACGACCTCCATGTGGTAGCCCGTGGTGCTCGCGCCGCCGGGATCGGGCAGGGTGCAGCTGCCGCCGCCGAGGAACGCGCCCTTCACGAACGCCGCCGCGCAGCCTTCGCCGCCGGTCAGCCCCGTGCCGACGGAAAAATCGATGAACGTGCCGTCCGCGTCTTCGCCGAGCACGCCCGCCTCGCGCAGCAACGCGGCGCAGCTTTCGCCCACGCAGGAAAAGACGAGCTTGTCCCTGCCGCCGGAGAGATCGGAACGCGAGCTGAAATTGCTTATCTCCGTGCCGAAAACGTTTTCCAGCATGTCGGCGAAAAAGTGTGCGGTGAGTTCGCTTTCCGTTGCAAGTTCGAAACCGTAGCTATCGCCGGAGCGAATAAGGCTCCCGCCCGTGCGCACGAACGCCGAAAGGGCGGCAAGACAAACCTCTCTGCCGCCTGTAAAATTTTTGATGATCTCCGTTCTTATCTCGTCGGTAAAATTAGTCATCAGTCTTTCATAGATGCTTCTTTTTATATTCCGCAAAGCGGAAATTCGGCCGCCTGCCTTCGATATTGTCTATCCTGTCGAGCGGGATCCGCGCCTGCGCGAGCAGCTCTTCCGCTATTTTCGTATCGCCCACCCTGTCTGCAGAATGCGCGTCGGAATCGATAATGAAACGCGCCCCGGCGTCCGCCATGATATTCAGCTCCTCGGGCGTGACGTGGTGTTTTTTAGTGTTTATCTCGACGTAAGTGCCATAATCGGCGCAACACTTCGCAACTTCCTTCACGTCGCAGAAACACCTGAAATTCACGTGCGTGAGGATGTCCACGGGATTGTTTTTGACCACCTCGATATACGCCTTCGTGGTCAGCGCGAACAGCCTGTCCGAAGTGCGCCTGCCGCGCACGTACGAAAGATAGTTGCACACCGACAGATCTAAGAACGCCGCCGGCGTCTTATACCACAAAAGTTCGTGCAGGCCGCAGAGATACAGATCGAAATATTGCAGGTCTTCCCGCCGCATGTCGGTGTCGCCGCGTGCGGAAGTGATGTTGCTCTCCATTCCCATCAGCACCTTTACGCCGGTGGCCTTTTCCGCCGCGTCGCACTCCGCGCGCAGCGCCGAAAGCTTGCGCCGCCTGAGGCCGAAAAGTATGTGATTGAAGCCGTGGTCGGTTATGCCCACCTCCTTCAATCCGAGTTTTTTTGCCGCAACGGCGTTCTCTTCCACGGTGTTTTTTCCGTGCGAATAGGGCGTGTGCGTATGATAATCACCCGTCAGAATCATCAAGATCTCCGATATAACAGACTTCTTCTTTCAAAGTAATCCCGAATTTTTTATAAACTTCGCTCTTTACGAGCTTTATCAGCGAAAAAACGTCCGCCGATCTGTCGCCGCCGTTTATGATAAAGTCCGCGTGTTCGCGGCTGACGTAGGCCTTGCCCGCACGCACGCCTTTAAGCCCCGCGTTCTCTATTATCCTGCCCGCGCCGATACCGCAGTAATTTTCGAACACGCAGCCGCAGCTTTTGCCGCGCGGCAGCGCAGACCTCGCTTTCAGGCGTTCGGATATCTTTTTTGCCACGACGGCGGGCGTACTGCACTCCAATGTAAGCAAAACGGACAAGATCATGCATTTTATATCACGCATAGTACTATGCTTATATGTAAAATTGCACTCTTTATTGGCAAGTTCGCGTATCTTGCCGTCGAATATGCGCACCGAAGATACGCAGTCCGACATAAACCTGCCGCCCGCGCCGCCGTTCATGAACGCCAGCCCGCCGAGCGTTGCGGGAATACCCGCAAGAAATTCCGCCCCCGTAAGGCCGCGCTTTTTGCAATACGCAAGCAGCTCCGCCACCTTTACGCCGCAGCCAGCCCTTACCGTGTACGGGGCGGATCCCGCTTTTATATATTTAACGCGCGAGGTGCACACGACGACTCCTCGGTATAAGCCGTCTGCGGCGAGAACGTTGGAACCGGCGCCGAGTATGTAATACCTCTTACCCGATTTATCCAGCGCGGCAAGCACTTTGCACGCTTCTTCTTCGGTGCGGGGAAAACAGGCAGTTTCGGCATATCCGCCGCATCCGTAGGTCGTATGTTTTGCAAAACTGAAATTCCTTTCGTGCGGTACGGCGTCAAGTATGCTTTCGCCCATTACGTCTACCCCTATATAATAACATTTATTTTGCTTTTTTACAATGGTTTGAGCAAACTTTTAAGCAGATTTATATCCCCGTCGGCAACGGCGGACTTTATCCGCTCCATATATTCGCCGCCGACGGTCGCCGGGACGGTGTAATCGGCTTTTACCCCTTCGAGGGCGTGCATTTCGCCGGCGTAAAGACTCAGGCCGTCGCGCAGCATGCCTATGCGGTCTATATCCTCCCTTGCGACAAGCAGTTCAATGAACCTTTCGCACTGCTCACGCTTTTCCCCCGCGGCAAGCACGGAGATATACTGATACAGATCGTTGAACCCCGTAACGGGCTGAACGGCGAACTGCGCGCCGTGCGTCTGCAGCCTTATAACGTCGCGCTGCGTGCCTAAGAGATACATATATTCGCCGTTCAAAAGGGCCGCGCAAGCCGATCCCGGCGGAAGGACGGCCGAACCGTCCAGTCCCTCGAACAGGGCTGCGGCCGCGGCAAGGTTATCCCTGCCCGCGTTTATCACGGTGTTTTCCGCAGACGGGGCCTCGCCTGCCGCACCGAGCGAGATAAGACAGTAACCGCCGCGGCACCACGCCACAGCACCGGAACCGCCCGTCTTTTCCAACCCGTAAAAGCCGGCGCCGTAAGATATAGCGTCCGGCACGTTGCCCGCAGCGATGTTGTCGCGCGCGGCAGAGGCCGACAGCGCAGTCACTTCGACGTAAACGCCCGCGCTTTCGTGCAGTTCCTCGCCCACGGAGCGCAGGTATTGCGCACGCGATCCCCTGCCGCCTTCGAAAGAATCGATCTGCCACACGGTAACGATCCCGCCGCCGCGCTCTTCCACGTTGCCGGGAGCACGGTAAAACGCCGCGAAAAGCCCCGCAGCCAGCACCGCGACGGCTGCCGCGCACGACAGTATTTGTTTTTTGCGCATGCTATATTTTACACGCAAAGTTGCTTAAAAATACATAGGGAAGCGTTCTTCGTACCGAAAAACGCTTCCCGCCGTCCGTTCAAAAACGTTACAAAAAAGGCAACGCCTTAAAAACGAACTATATTTCCAAAGCGTTGCCGCTTGTAATATTATCATCCGCAATCTGCGCGTTATTATGCGCGGAACGCAAAAAAACCGCGCAACGCGCGGTTTTTATCAAAGATCGGCTTATTATTCGTCCTCTTCTTCGGGAAGTTCGACGTTGTGGTAAACGTCCTGCACGTCGTCGAGTTCGTTGAGCTTGTCGAGCATCTTGACGAACGTCGCCAGCTTTTCTTCGTCGAGGGTGATATAATTCTGCGGGATCATCTTTACCGCCGCCTCGAAGAAGTTGAGCCCTTTGGCTTCGAGCGCCGAGCGGACGTCGGAAAAGCTTTCCGGCAAGCAATATACCTCGTATGCGTCGTCCTGCGCCACGTAATCGTCGGCGCCGGCTTCCAGGCAGTATTCCATCATGGTATCTTCGTCGAGCGACGGAGTGCGTTCCACCACGATGCAGCCCTTTTTGTCGAACATATACGATACGCAGCCGGTGTTACCCATCTGCCCGCCGCACTTGGACATCGTGGAACGGACGTCGCCGGCGGTCCTGTTTACGTTATCGGTGAGAGTGGTTATTATCACCGCCGAGCCGCCCACGCCGTAACCTTCGTAAGTGAGCTCTTTATATTCCTTGTCGCCCAGCTCGCCCGCGGCCTTGGCTATCGAACGCTTTATCGTATCGTTGGGCATGTTTGCCGCCTTGGCTTTGGCAATGGCGTCTGCAAGCTTGCTGTTCGTGTCGGGATTGGGATTGCCCTTTGCCGCGACTGCGATCTCTCTGCCGAGTTTGGTAAACATCGCGCCGCGCGCGGCGTCGGTCTTGCCTTTTTTTGCCTGTATGTTGTGCCATTTGGAATGTCCTGACATTTTATACCTCCGTTAAGTATTACCGCGGAAATCCCTCCGCGCCATTCAAAAGATACATCAAGATGCCTGCGGACACCGCCGCGTTCAGGCTTTCGCAGGTGCGCCGCATGGGAATGCTAACGGTAAACTCCGCCGCCGAACGGACCGCCGCGCTCAGCCCAGAACCTTCGCTGCCTATGCACAGGCAGAACTTTTCCGGAGGTTCGAAACCGTAAACGCTCCGTCCGCCCATATCGGCGCAGACGAGCGGCACGCCTTTAAGGGCGCCGAGCACCTCCGCAGCGGAGCCCGTCATTACTTTGGCAAAGAAAATGCCGCTCATGCTCGAGCGAACGCACTTGGGCGAAAACGGATCGGCGCAGTTTATGCAATAGACCTCGCCGTAACCCGCCGCGTTTGCAGTGCGGATGACCGTGCCCACATTGCCCGGATCCTGCAAGCCGTCCAAAAGGACGCACCTGCCGGAGGGCGGCACGGGCGCCGATTCGGGCAGTTTTACGGACGCGATCACGCCCTGCGGCGTGCGTTCGTCCGAAACGTATCCGAACACCTGGCGCGAAAGCACGAGCGCGTTCTTGAAACGGCCTTCGTGCTCCTCGGTGCAGGCAATGCAGGTGACCTTGCAGCCCGCCGCAATGCACTCGGAGACCATCTTGACGCCTTCGACGAGGTATTCGCCCCGTTCGCGCCTGAACTTTTTTTCTTTAAGCGCGGCAAGCGCCCTTACCGCGGGATTGGCCCTTGACTGTATCAACATATCAAAAAGCAAAAAATTAAGCCTTTGTTTCAAGGCTTAATCGTTTGTCCGTTCTTAAACGGCGGCCTTTACCTTTTCGGCGAGCGCAGCGAATGCGGCGGCGTCGTTTACGGCGAGGTCGGCAAGAACTTTTCTGTTGAGGTTGATGCCCGCGGCTTTGAGCCCGTGCATGAACTTGGAATAGGAGAGCCCGTTGATCCTTGCGGCCGCGTTGATGCGCGCGATCCACAGGCTGCGCATGTCGCGCTTGCGGAGCTTGCGGCCCTTGAACGCATAGTTCAAAGACTTCATCACGGCTTCGCGTGCGATCCTGTAAGACTTGGACTTGTTGCCGAAATAGCCCTTGGAAAGGCGGAATATCTTTCTGC
>CALVLW010000066.1 GCA_944341315.1 uncultured Clostridia bacterium | reverse complement strand
GAAAGCGGCGCTTACGGCAGGATAATAATGCTGTGGGACGAAAGCTGGAATTCCGGGTTCGTGGGCATAGTGGCGGCGCGTCTTGCCGAAGAATACGGCAGGCCTGTCATACTCTTCGTGAACAACGGCGGCAAATTAAAGGGCAGCGCGCGCAGCGTAGAGGGAGTCAACATCTTCGAGGCGCTCAAAGCCTGCTCGGAATTCATAAGCGAATTCGGCGGTCATTCGCAGGCCGCGGGCGTGAACGTCACCGAAGAGAACTTCGCCCTGCTCGAAGGCGCGCTCAACGAATACATGGAGCGCACTTACACCGCCGAAGATTTTATCCCAACGGTGCGCGTCGTCTCCGCCTCGTCCGAAGATTTCGCCCGAGTGGCAAAGGAGCTGGAAAGTTTCGAACCTTACGGCGTGGGCAACAAGCGCCCGCTGTTCTGTGCGGAAGTGTGCGCGTGCAACGCAAAGCCGTTAAAGCCGCAGTCGGCGCACCTCGTCTTCCGTTGCGGCGGCGTGGAGATGATGTTCTTCGGCGGCGCGAGGTATGCGGAACTGCTGCGCTGCCCCGTCCCCAAAAAGCTCGTGTTCGAATACAACGTGTCGCATTTCCGCGGCAGGGAATACGTCCGCGGTTTCGTGCGCGACGTCGTATATGCGCCCGACTGCGCCGGATACGCCGCGGGCCATATCTCGGCAAACGCCGTGCTGCGCGCCTGCATGCCGCAGGCGGACGGCACGCCCGAATATATGACTTCCGCGCAGATATGCCGGATGATGTCTCAGGAGGACGGCGGCTACGGCACGCTGTACGTCGCTTCCGACCACAACACGCTCAAAAAATACCCGGCTGCGGCCCGTATGCCGGTGGAGCTGTTCAATCTCTCGTCGCGCGACCTCAAAAACGCTGTGCTCGTAGCACCGCTGCCGGACGCCGACTTTACGGGATTCAAGCGGGTGGTGTGGCTGGACGGCGCGCACCCGGCAACGCTCCCCGTGCCGGAGCGGTGCAGGGCGATAGTCTGTTCGGACATAAGCGGCGACGCGCCGCTTGCCCGCATAGAAAGTTCGCGCACCCGCCTGCTCGAAGTATTCTCCTGGCTGTCTGCAAACGCCGGCGTGTTGGAGGGCGGCAGCGCGGAGGAAGCTGCGCTGTTTGCGGAAACGCCGTTCCCCGTCGAAGTGTTCCTGTTCGCGCTTAAAGTTTTCGAGCAGCTCGGGCTGATAGCATTCAACGGCCGGCTCGTCGTATATCGCGGCGTAAAGACCGATCTGAACAATTCCGCGCTCTACCGCCTCGTGCAGGGCGTTAAGGCGTAAGTATCCCGGTGTGATATGAAGAACGTTTTGGACAAGATAACCGAAAATTATTCCGAGGAAGACAGGCAGATGCTGCTTGCGGCTTATAACTATGCCGCGCAGATGCATGCCAACCAGAAGAGGGCGTCGGGCGAGCCTTATTTTACCCACCCGTGCGCCGTTGCCGAGATCCTAATCGACCTCGGCCTGGACGCGCCCACCGTAGCCGCGGCGTTCCTTCACGACGTGATAGAGGATACGCCCGCCACCAAGGACGACATAATCTCCCGCTTCGGCAACGAGGTGTACACCCTCGTGGACGGCGTCACCAAACTCGATAAGATCCACTATCAGACGCACGAAGAGGAGGATATCGAAAACTTCCGCAAGATATTCGTCGCCATGGCAAACGACGTGCGCGTGATAATCATCAAGCTTGCCGACAGGCTGCACAACATGCGCTCGCTGAACTTCCTTTCGGACGAGCGCCAGCAGCGCATCGCCAAGGAGACGCTGGAGATCTACACTCCGCTCGCGGGGCGCCTGGGCATCTCGCAGATGAAGTGCGAGCTGGAAGACCTCTGCCTTAAATATCTCGATCCAAAGGCGTACGAATACCTCGTCACCAACATACACCAAAAGCTGGAAGAACGCCGTTCGTTCATCGACGCCTGCGTTGCCGAGCTTAAAGCCATGCTCGCCGAAAGCGGCATAAAGGGCGAAGTCTTCGGCAGGCCCAAACATTTCTTTTCGATATACAAAAAGATGAAGAACACGGGCAAGTCGCTCGACCAGATATACGACCTGTCCGCCGTCCGCGTTATAGTGAACACCACCGAAGAGTGCTACGAAGTGCTCGGCAAGATCCACAAAAAGTGGAAGCCGGTGCCCGGCAGGATAAAGGACTACATCGCAATGCCCAAGCGCAATATGTATCAGTCGCTGCACACCACCGTGGTCACCGATTTCGGAAAGATATTCGAGATACAGATCCGCACCTTCGAAATGCACCATATGGCCGAATACGGTATCGCGGCGCACTGGCGATATAAAGAGCAGAAGGGCGGGCAGGACAACAATTTCGACCAGCGCCTCGCGTGGATACGCGACGTAATGGATTGGGAGGGCAGCACGGGCAGCGCCAAGGAGTTCGTCGAAAGCTTAAAGACCGATCTTTACACCACGGAGCTCCTCGTGTTCACGCCGCACGGCAAAGTCATCTCGCTCCCGCTCGAGGCCACTCCCATAGATTTTGCCTACGCCATCCATTCGGAGGTGGGCAACAAGTGCGTGGGCGCAAAGGTTAATTCGCGCATAGTGCCGCTCAATTCTGTGCTGCACACGGGCGACGTGGTGGAGATACTCACCTCGCCCAACAGCAAGGGCCCCTCGTGGGATTGGCTCAAATACGTAAGATCGGGTTCGGCGCGCGCAAAGATAAGGCAGTTCTTCAAGCGCGAAATGAAGGAGGAGAACGCCCGCACCGGCAAGGCGATGCTGGAGGCGGAGGCAAAACGCAGGGGCTATTCCCTCGGCGACCTGCTCACTCCCGAATCGTTCGAAAAGCTGTCGCAAAAGATGGTCTTCTCCTCGCAGGAAGAGATGTTCGCCTCCGTGGGCTACGGCGCCGTGGGCGTGAACCAGATAATCTTCAAGCTGATCGACTACTATAAAAAGGTGGTGCCCAAGGCTCCCGTCCTCCCCGATAAGGGCGGCAACGTGTCCGAATCGGGCGTCACCATACGCGGCATGGGCGGGCTGATGGTGCGCTTCGCGCACTGCTGCAATCCCGTCCCCGGCGACGATATAGTCGGCTTCGTTTCGCGCGGCAGGGGCGTCATCGTCCACCGCAAGGACTGCCCCAACTTAAAGGATTACGATCCCGACCGCATTCAGCCCGCGCAGTGGACGGCGGATACGGGCTCGGAATTTATCGTGGGCCTGCGCGTGGTCGCGGACAACTGCGACGGCATAGTCGCCTTCGTCACCGCCGAAATTGCGGCCATGCATCTCTCGCTGCAGCAGATAGTCGGCAGGCTGGACAAAAACAAACAGACGGTGGTGGACATAAGCGTCCGCCTAAACAAACGCTCCGATCTCGACCTGCTGATAAATCACATAAAAAGGGACAAGCGCATAATCGACGTGTACAGGACGTCCAACTGACGGCGCTTAAAGGTAACGAGCAATGCTTAAAGTTTACAAGGTGTGGCCCGAAGGGTTTGCTTCCAACAGCTATATTTTAACGGCGGACGGCAAAACTTGCGCCGTCATCGATCCCGGACAGCCGCGCGTGTTCGACAAATGCAGAGAGCTCGGGCTTAAACCGCAAGGCGTGCTTTTAACGCACGGGCACTACGACCACATCGGCGGCTGCGCCCGCTTTGCGGACGCCGGCGTGCCCGTTTATGCGGGCGCGGAAGAGATAGCCCACATGTTCACGCCGGAATACGCTGCGCTCGGCTGCCCCGTGCAGCCCTTTCCCGTGCTGCCCGTAAAGGATAAAATATCTGTTGCTGGCATAGATTTCAGGGTTATATCCACTCCCGGGCACACCTCCGGCGGGGTGTGTTACCTTGCGGAAGACTGCCTGTTTTCGGGCGATACGCTCTTTTATCTCTCCGTCGGCAGAACGGATCTGCCCACCGGCAGCGGCCCGCGGCTTGCGGGCAGCGTAAAAAAACTTTACGCTCTCCCTGGCGATCGCAAGGTGTACTGCGGCCACGGCGAGGATACCTCGCTCGCGTTCGAGCGTAAAAACAATCCTTACGTCGGGGGCTGAAAATGCTTACTACGGACACATCCTTTCTCTTTGCCGAACTTATGGACGTGGTGCGGCTGTTCGGCGCGGAGGACGCCGATATCTCGCATACGTTCGCGCGCGACGGCGTCAACTACGTAAACGCGGTAAGTTCCGGCGGAACGGTCCGCACCTTTTCCGACGTCTGGCACGCGGAGGGGGAGCTTGCTGCAAAGCGCTGCGCAAAGCGTTCGGCAAAGCTCGCGCTTTACGAGTTCCTGTCCGAACTCACGGGCAAGACCTTTCCGTGGGGCGCCTTAACGGGCATAAGGCCCACCAAAATGGCGTATGCCGAGCTGGCGGAGGGGCGCGATTTTGCGCCGCTGTTCAAAAAATTCCGCGTCTGCGAAGAAAACGTAAACATCGTCCGCCGCGTGCTCGCGGAACAGCGGGCCTTATACGAAAAGAACAGGGACGCGGGCGAGGACGTCTTCGTCAGCCTGCCGTTCTGCCCCACCAAGTGCGAATACTGCTCCTTTATAACGGCGCCGTACGCGGCGGTAAAAAAGTATGCCGCGGATTACGCCGAAACCCTCGTAAAAGAGATATATTCGCTCAAAGGCACCATAACGCGCGCAAATTCCGTCTACATAGGCGGCGGCACCCCTTTCTGTCTGGAAAACGACAAATTGGAGCGCATATATGCCGCGATCAACGAGGTTTGCGGGGGCGCGGAAGAGTTCACCGTGGAGGCGGGCAGGCCGGATACGTTCACCGACGAAAAGCTTGCCGCCTGCAAGCGCGCGGGAGTAACGCGGATATGCGTCAACCCGCAGACTTTTTCCGACGAAACGCTCGTGCGTATCGGCCGCAGGCACACCTCCGCACAGACCTTGCGGGCTTACGAAGCGGCGGCAAGATACGGCTTCGACATAAACGTAGACCTCATCGCCGGGCTTAGCGGAGAGACCGCTGCAGATTTCGCTCGCTCGCTCGATACGGCAGTATCGCTGTCGCCGGCAAACGTCACCGTCCATTCGCTCTGCTTAAAATCGGGTTCCAGGCTCAAGGAGGAGGTCGCGTGCCTGCGCGTGTCCGACATAGACGAGATGATCGCCTATTCGCGTTCCGCGCTCACTGCGGCGGGATACGAGCCTTATTACCTTTACCGCCAGAAATATCAGGCGGGCGCCAACGAAAATATCGGCTGGTGCAGGCCGGGCAAGGCGTGCGCCTATAACGTGGACACCATGGAGGAGATCTGTTCCGATATAGCCGTCGGGGCGGGCGCCATATCCAAACGCGTATTCGGCGGCGGACTGCGCATAGAAAGGCTGGCGTCGCCCAAAGATATCCCTTCTTACCTTGCAAAGGCGGACGAGATAACGCGCAAACGCCGCGCGCTGTTCGCATGACTGCAAATATTTATCATTTCGAAAGTTTTCCGATGTAAAAAATAAACCGTGCGCAAACGTTGCAAAATCAGTTGCATTTGCGCGCGCGCTATGCTAAAATATCTTCGTTACGGCTACAAGGCGGTGCGAATACTCCACGCCCGTGCTTTGTTGACCGCAGATAATTTCCATTACAGGAGGATAATTAAAGATGGAAAAGCAGGAGATCATTGCAAAATTCGCCACCAAGGAAGGCGACACCGGTTCGCCCGAGGTGCAGATAGCCCTTCTTACCGAGCGCATCAACCACCTCAACGAGCACTTGAAGCAGCACATCCACGACAATCATTCCCGCAGGGGCCTTCTTAAAATGGTCGGCCGCCGCCGCGGTCTTCTCGACTACCTCAAATCCAAGGACATCGAAAGATATCGTGCGATAGTTGCCGCTTTGAACTTAAGAAAGTAATTTTTTAACGTACGAAAAAGAGCGCGTATTTTTATGTCGCTCTTTTTTTCATAAATTTGTCTGCGGCGGGGTCGCCGCGGGCGCAAGAACAGACAAGGAGTAGTAAAAAATGAAAGAATGCAAACAATTCACTATGCAAGTGGGGGGCAGGGACGTAATCGTCGAAACGGGTAAATACGCCGAGCAGGCCAACGGCGCGTGCGTGGTCCGCTGCGGCGACACCGCCGTCCTGGTAACGGTGTGCATGTCCGCCTCTCCCAGAGAGGGAATGGATTTCTTCCCCCTGCAGGTAGATTACGACGAAAAGATGTATTCCGTCGGCAAGATCCCCGGCGGTTTCAAAAAGCGCGAAGGCAGGGCAAGCGACAAGGCCATCCTCACCGCAAGGCTCATAGACAGGCCCCTTCGCCCGCTCTTCCCCAAGGGACTGTATAACGACGTGACCGTCGTTGCGCAGGCTCTTTCGGTGGAACCCGACGTGGCTCCCGAACCTCTCGCCATGATAGGTTCTTCGGTGGCGCTGTCCATCTCCGACATCCCTTGGGCAGGCCCCACCGGCTCGGTGGTGGTCGGCCTCGTGGACGGCAAGTACGTCATCAATCCCGACCTTGCCCAGCGCAAGGCGAGCACGATACACCTCAACCTTGCCGGCACCAAGGACGCCATCCTCATGATAGAGGCGGGCGCGGACGAGGTGAGCAACGAAGAGATGGTAAACGCCATCATGTTCGGCCACGAAGAGATCAAAAAGATCTGCAACTTCATCGACGACGTGATAGTCCCCGCCGTGGGCAAGCCCAAAAAGGAGATGGAACTCTACCATATCCCCGAAGAGCTCGACAAGGCGGTGCGCGAATACGCTTCCTCCAAGATAGATTGGGCGATAGACACGTTCGACAGGCAGGAAAGGGAGGCGCGCCAGGCTCAGGCGGAACAGGAAGTGCTCGAACACTTTGCCGATATCTATCCCGAAAACACGCGCGAGATAAAGGACAGTCTTTATTACCTCACCAAGGAAAAGGTGCGCTCAAAGATATTCGACAAGGGCGTCCGTCCCGACGGCCGCGGCCTCAAAGACGTCCGCCCCATCTGGTGCGAAAGGCACGTCCTTCCCCGCGTTCACGGCAGCGCCGTGTTCACCCGCGGCCAGACGCAGACTCTCACCACCTGCACGCTTGCAATGATGTCCGAAGCGCAGAAGCTCGAAGGGCTGGACGACGAAACTTACAAGCGCTACATGCACCAGTACAACTTCCCCGGCTACTGCACGGGCGAAGCCAAGGCGCTGCGCAGCCCCGGCAGGCGCGAAATAGGCCACGGCGCGCTTGCGGAGCGCGCTCTCATCCCCGTGCTTCCCTCCGAAGAGGAGTTCCCCTACGCCATAAGGGTGGTAAACGACATACTCTCTTCCAACGGCTCCTCGTCGATGGCGTCGGTATGCGGCTCCACGATGGCGCTCATGGATGCGGGCGTTCCCATCAAGGCTCCCGTTGCCGGCGTTGCGATGGGCCTTATAAAGAACCAGGAGACGGGCGAATTCAAGGTGCTCACCGATATCCAGGGCCTTGAAGACTTCCTCGGCGATATGGACTTCAAGGTTGCGGGCACCACCAAGGGCATCACCGCCATCCAGATGGACATAAAGATAAAGGGCATTTCCGAAGAGATAATGCACACCGCAATAAATCAGGCCAACGAAGGCAGGCAGTTCATCCTCTCCAAGATGCTCGAATGCGTGCCCGAAGTCGCTCCCGCGCTCTCCGTTTACGCTCCCAAGATCATCGGCTTCGAGATCGATCCCGACAAGATCGGCGACGTCATCGGCAAGCAGGGCTGCGTGATAAAGAAGATAATGGAGGAGACGGGCACCGACATCGACTTCAACGACGACGACAGCGGCCGCGGCTACATCTCCACGACCGGCCCCATCGAAAACGCCGAAAAGGCAAAGGCGATAATAATGTCCATCGCGCACGATCCCGAGGTGGGCGACATGTTCGTGGGCACGGTAGTGCGCATACTCACCTTCGGCGCGTTCGTGGAATTTGCTCCCGGCAAGGACGGCATGCTCCACATCTCCAAGCTCTCCGACAAGCGCGTGGACAAGGTGGAGGACGTGGTCAACATCGGCGACGTGGTAAAGGTAGAGATAATCAAGATAGGCGAAAAGGGCATCGACCTCAAGCTGCTCGAAAAACTTTCGTAACGTAAGCAAAAACGAATAACGGTCCGCGTCCGCGGGCCGTTATTTTCATTCGTGCGTAAAATTTGCCGCACGGCGCTCCAATAAGGCGGAACGTAGCGCTTTAACTCTCGATACCGTCCGCGGCGCGGTCTTTTATCCGGAAAAATATTCCGCGGCGCCTGCAAATATCGCGTAAGCGGCCTGCGCCTTTCCCTCTTCGGAAAGCAGCAGTTCTTCGTCCTCCGCGTTGGACAAAAATCCGCACTCCACCACGACGGACGGCGCGTCCGTGCAGCGCAGCATAAAATAATCGCCCGCAAGCGCCTGCTTGCCGTCGCCGAGCGCCGTGCCGTTAAGGCTGCGCTGTATGCATTCCGCAAGGCGCCTGCCGTTTTCCTTTCCCGGGTAAAAGAATACCTGCGCGCCCCTGCGCGTGCCGTCCGCAAAGGCGTTCTGGTGCACCGATATCACCATATCGGCGGCGCAGCGCTCTATAACGTCGCGCCGCGCGTTCATGTCGCGCAGTTTGAATCCCTTTACGGGCAGTCCGTAAAGCCCTCCGTTGCTCTTGCGCGTAAGCACCGCGGCAAAGCCGGCTTGGTTAAAATACCCCGCAAGTTTGCGCGCCACGGCAAGGTTTACGTCGCTCTCTTTAACTCCGCTGTTCTTTCCGCGCACGCCGGCGTCCACGCCTCCGTGCCCCGCGTCCACGACTATCACCGGCGGGCGCACCGCCTGCGCCCTTGCCATTCCGCCGCAGGCAATGCCCAGCGCCGCGCTCAGCACGGTTACGGCCGCCGCGGCTATGGCGGCGCTTTTGCGAAGGATAAACAATTTCACGCTAATATACTACTTAATCATTGATTTTTTTATTACAAATATGGTATAATCAAAGGGAATAATCACACGTAACGATAATGCGGAGCGATATGTTTTCAGATACCGACTTTCTTCCGCCCGAGGGCGCGCGCAATTTAAGTCCGGTGGTGCTCGCCTTCGTGGGGGACGCCGTGTATTCGCTGTACGTGCGCGAAAAGCTCGTGCTCGGCACCGACTTCAAGACGGGCACGCTGCAAAAGCTTTCTTCGCAGCGCGTCTCGGCAAAGGGGCAGAGCGAACTTACCGAAAAGCTGCTGCCCCGCCTTACGGAAGAGGAGGCGGACGTGTTCCGCCGCGGCAGGAATGCCAGAAAAGCCACGCGTTCCAAACACGCCAGCGTGGGCGAATATAACCGCTCCACTGGTTTCGAAGCGCTCGTGGGTTACTTATATCTCACGGGCAAATATGCAAGGATAGAGGAACTTCTCAAAGACTGACATGAACACAGAGGGCAGGAACGCCGTGCTCGAACTTCTCAAAAGCGGCAGGCAGATAGAAAAAATAGTAATGGAAAAGGGCGCGGGCGGCCCGCTCGGCAGGATATTCGCCGAAGCGCGCAAGCGCGGCGTGCGCGTGCAGTTCGCGGACGTGCGCGCTCTCGACAAGCTCAGCGTCACCGGCCGCCATCAGGGCGTGATAGCCGTTACTTCGGAGTACGAATACGCCGATCTGGAAGACATCGTCGGCCGCGGCGGCAAAGACGCCCTCGTCATCCTGTGCGACGGGATAGAGGATGTGCACAACCTCGGCTCGATAATAAGGGTGGCGGAGTGCGCGGGCGCCGCCGGCGTCGTCATCCCCGCGCAGAAGTCCGCAAGCGTGACCGAGGCGGTGGTGCGCATCTCGGCCGGGGCGGCAAACCACGTGCCCGTGGCAAAGGTGCCCTCGCTCTCCGGCGCGATGGAAAAACTCAAACGAAACGGCTATTGGCTGTACGCCCTCGAAGCCGACGGGCAGAGCATATATTCCGCCGACCTCGGCGGCAAAGTGGGGCTGGTCATCGGCGGCGAAGACAGCGGCGTAAGGCGCCTCGTCCGCGAGCGGTGCGACGGAGTGCTCTCGCTCCCGCTGCTCGGCAAGGTCAATTCGCTCAACGCCTCCGTCGCGCTGGGCATAGCAGCATACGAAGTGGTGAGATGCAGGATAAAGAACTGACGGACGAGCAGCTTGCACTGCTCTTTCAGGGCGGCGACAAGTCCGCCGCGGACAAACTTTTAAGCAGGTATAAAAATACGGTGCTCTCCGTCGCGCGCGCCTTTTTCCTCTCCGGCGGCGAAACCGAAGATCTCGTGCAGGAGGGGATGTGCGGGCTGTATTCCGCCATGGGCGGCTATTCGGGCGGCAGCTTTGCGCCCTACGCCGCACGGTGCATACGCAACCGCATGATCGACTGCGTAAAGGCCACGCGCGGCGCAAAAAACGCCGCACTTAATAATTTCCTGCCTATAACCGAGGTGGGGGAGGAGCTTTATTCCTCGCGGGAGAATCCCGAGGACGAGCTGATAAAAAGGGAGAACAGACGGGAATTTTTGCAGACGATGAGCAAGACGCTCTCGTCGTTCGAATTCAAGGTAACGGTAATGTATATGGACGGGCTGACCATGGCGGAGATGTCCTCCGCCGCGGGCAAACCCGCAAAGAGCATAGATAACGCCCTTCAGCGCGCCAAGCGCAAACTTTCGCGCGTTTACAGGGGCTGAGGTAAAAAATGGCATACCTTGCGTTTTACAGAATGTTCCGCCCCGACGCTTTGGACAAGGTGGTCAGGCAGGAACATATAGTAAAGATACTCACCAATCAGATAAACAGCGGCAAGATCGGCCACGCGTATCTGTTCTGCGGCCCGCGCGGCACGGGCAAGACGTCCGTTGCCAAGATATTCGCGCGCGCGATAAACTGCGAGCACCCCGTAAACGGTTCGCCGTGCGGCAAGTGCGCAACGTGCAGGGCGCTTGCCGAGGGCGGCAACCTGGACATATCGGAGATAGACGCCGCTTCCAACAACGGCGTAGACGAAATGCGCGACCTGCGCGAAAAGGTGCAGTATCCGCCCGTCGCCGGCAGATATAAGGTATATATCATCGACGAAGTGCACATGCTCACGCAGTCGGCGTTCAACGCGGTGCTAAAAACGCTGGAAGAGCCTCCCGCGCACGCCGTGTTCATCCTTGCCACCACCGAACCGCAAAAGACCCCCGCCACGATACTTTCGCGCTGCATGCGCTTCGACTTCAAGCTCATCCCGCAGCGCGACCTCGAAGGCCTGCTTAAAACCGTGTTCGCAAAAGTGGGCAAGGAATACGAAGAAGAGGCCGTTGCCGCAATAGCCCGCGCAGGCGCAGGCAGCGCGCGCGACGCGCTCTCCATTGCGGATATGTGCGTTTCTTATTCCGCCGGCAAACTCACCTATGCCGACGTGAACGCCGTGCTCGGCAGCGCCGATTTTTACAAGATAGCCGAAGTCGCGGGCATGCTGCTAAGCGACGACGCCGGCGGAGCGCTCGCCTGTGCGGAGGCGGTGTTTTCCGGCGGCAAGAGCGCGGGAGTGTTCGTCAGGGACATACTCAGGTTCCTCAACGACGTCTCCGTTGCAAAGATGTGCAAAAACGCGCGCGAGATACTCAATCTCCCCGCGGATATGTTTGATAAAATACTCGGATTATCCTCTGCGGACGGGCACAAGCTGCTGCGCGCCACCGAGATCTTCGTAAGGGCGGAAGCGGACATGCGCTACGCCGCCGACGCGCGCGTCGTGCTCGAAACGGCGATACTGCGCTGCACTCTGCCGCAGGCGGATTACAATCCGGACGCCCTGCTCGCGCGCGTATCCGCGCTGGAAGAACGGGTAAAGGAGCTGTCCGCGTCTGCCGCGGCGGCGTCCTCCGGCGCAACTTACGTCGCCCCGGCTCCGCCGCGGGTGCAGGGCGCGCAGGCGGATATGTTTTCGGAAAAGCCGCGCGCCGCGGCAACGGCGTTCTATGCCGACCTGCCCGGAGAGCAGCCCGCCGCTCCCGAAAAACGGGAGCGGAAAAAGACCGCTCTGCAACCGGACGAAGGCACAAAGGACGTTTTTGCGGAGCAGCCGCGTCCCGCGCAGACGGCGCCCTCAGGCAGCCTTACGGGCAAAAGCGTGCACGCCGCGCTTTTAAGGGCGCTGCGCACCACGCACAAAAACGCCGTGCTGTTCACCCTCTGCGCAGACCTCACCTGCGTGCAGGAAGGCGCAAAGTTCGTGTTTTCCACGGAAAACGAAACGGTCTACCGCGCAATAACGCGGCAGGATAATTCCGCGGTGTTCGCGGAGGTGCTCTCCGGGGCGGGAGTAACGCATTTCGAAGTCCGCCTCGGCAAAAAGCAGGACGGCCTGAAAAAGGCGGTCGAAGTATTAAAGTCCAATTTCAGCGGAACGGACGTAGAGATAAAATAATTATTTTGCCCGCGGCTCGCCGCGGCGCATTACGGGAGATTTTTTATGGCAGGTTTCAAAGGCGGAATGGGCGGGGGCATGAACAACCTCGTCAAGCAGGCGCAAAAGATACAGGAACAGATGCAGCAGGCGGAGCAGGAGCTGGAAGAGCTGGAAGTCGTGGGGCTTTCCGGCGGCGGCGAAGAGGGCGACGAAACGGTCGTCGTCTATATGAACGGCAAAAAAGTGATAAACGGCGTGGAATTCGGCAGCAAGCTCCCGCAGATGATCGACCTTTCGGACGAGGAGGACGTGGAGATGCTCGAAGACCTCATCCTTGCCGCGATAAACGACGGTTATAAAAAGGCGGACGAGCTCTGCGAAGAAAAGATGGGCAGGTTCGGCGGCGCAAAGATTCCCGGACTCATGTAACGTTCCCTCCCGCGCCGGGATTTGGCGAGGGAAACTTGCGTCACGGGTAAATATTTTTCGTGAACATATTGTCTATGGATATTTTTGTCGAGCCCATCGGAAGGCTCATCAACGAATTTTCAAAATTGCCGGGCGTCGGAAAAAAGACGGCGCAGCGCTACGCTTATAAAATAATAAACATGAGCGCGGCGGAGGCGGAGGGCTTTGCAAACGCCGTCACGGAGGCAAAGCGCAAGGTGCGTTATTGCAGCATATGCGGCAACTTTACGGAAAACGACGTCTGCGACGTCTGCTTAAAGCGCGACAGATCGGTCATCTGCGTGGTAAAGGAGCCCAAGGACGTCATCGCCCTGGAAAAGCTGCACGAATACAAGGGCGTGTATCACGTCCTGCACGGCGTGATAAACCCCATGGAGGGCGTCGGCCCCAACGACATCCGCATAAAGGAGCTGCTCGCCCGCGTCGGCGAAGGCGGCGTGCAGGAAGTAATAATGGCCACCAATCCCGACGTGGAGGGCGAGGCCACGGCAATGTATATCGCGCGGCTCTTAAAGCCTTTGGGCGTAAACGTAACGCGCCTCGCGCACGGCATACCCGTCGGCGGCGAGCTGGAATATACGGACGACGTAACGCTTTCGCGCGCGCTTTCCGAACGCAAATCCATATAGCGTTGTTTGCGGCATATATGCCGTTCAATTTATTATTTTTTCGGAGAAACGTATGAAGATTTCCGTTCTCGGCTGCGGCAGATGGGGCTCTTTTATAGCCTGGTATCAGTCTGCCGTCAAGGGTAACGACGTAATAAATTGGGGGCCGGAAGACGCGCCCTCTTACCGCGAATTGAGGCAGACGGGCAGGAACGAGTACGTCGTCCTCGACGAAAGGATAGAACTCACCTGCGACCTTGAATACGCCGTAAAAAAGAGCGACGTGATAATAATATCCATCAGCTCGCAGGGGCTGCGCGGCTTTATGCAAAAGGTGACGCGCTATCCCGTCGGCGACAAGGTCTTCGTGCTGTGCATGAAGGGCATAGAGGAGAGCACGGGCAAGCGCCTTTCCGAGGTGATGACGGAGAGCGGCGTCTCGCCCGACAAAATAGCCGTGTGGGTTGGCCCCGGCCACATCCAGGCGTTCGTGCAGGGCATACCCAACTGCATGGTCATCGATTCCGCAAACGACGGGCTCAAACGCTTCCTTGCGGACAATTTCAAAAGCAATCTGATACGCTTTTATTACGGCAACGACCTCGTCGGCACGGAGATAGGCGCGGCCGCAAAAAACGTTCTCGGCATAGCCGCGGGCGTGCTGGACGGCAGCGGCTACGTAAGCCTTAAAGGGCCGCTCATGGCGCGCGGCGCGCACGAGGTGGGCATGCTGATAAAGGCAATGGGCGGCAACTTTATGTCGGCTTACGGCCTTGCGCACCTCGGCGATTACGAAACGACGCTCTTTTCCGAATATTCCCACAACCGCCGCTACGGCGAGATGATGGCGCACGGCAAAAGGTTCGACAAGCTTGCCGAAGGCGTCATGACGGCAAAGGCGATGAAAAAGATGGGCGAGGAGCACGGCGTGGAGCTGCCCATAACCGAAGCGGTGTACGAGGCGTGCTTCCTGCCTAACGCCTTCGAAAGCGGCAACGGCGCAAAGGAGTGCATGGATATAATCTTAAAGCTTTTCGACCGCGCGACCAAGAGCGAATTTCAGTTCTGATTGCAAACTATTATAAAAAATTTTTATTGTTTTGCAAAAAAAGTCAAAAATTTGCAGCCGCGCCTTAACGGTTGCATTTTTTTGCGTTTGGTTCTAAAATATAACGGAAAAATTTTACTCGGTAAAGGACTTTTATGGTAAGAAACGATTTAAGGAACGTAGCCATCATACCGCCCGTAGACCACGGCAAGACCACTCTCGTGGACGCAATGTTAAAGCAGAGCCACGCCTTCAGGGAAAATCAGACCGTGGAAGAAAGGGTGATGGACTCCAACGCCATCGAGCGCGAACGCGGCATAACCATTCTTGCAAAAAACACCGCCGTGCACTATAACGGTGTAAAGATAAACATAGTGGACACCCCGGGCCACGCCGATTTTTCCGGCGAGGTGGAAAGGGTGATGATGATGGTAAACGGCGTGCTCGTGCTCGTGGACGCCGCCGAAGGCCCCATGCCGCAGACGCGTTTCGTGGTGCAAAAGGCGCTCGAAATGGGGCACAGGCTGATAATAGTGGTGAACAAGATCGACCGTCCGGACGCCCGCCTTGCGGAGGTGCAGGACGAGATCCTCGAACTGCTTATGGAGCTCGACGCCTCCGACGACCAGCTTATGAGCCCCGTCGTTTGGTGCTCGGGGCGCAACGGCACGGCAACGCTCGACATAAATACCCCCGGCACCGACCTTACCCCGCTGTTCGATACCATCCTTTCGCACATCCTGCCGATGGAGGTGGACGAAAAGGGCCCCGCGCAGCTGCTCGTTTCGTCCATAGATTACAACGACTACGTCGGACGCATCGGCATAGGCAGGATAGAGCGCGGCGAGATAATTCAGGGCCAGGCCGTGGTCACGACCAACTATAACGCCCCGCAGACGAAGGCGGCGGGCAAGCTCGTCAATCTCTATCAGATAGAGGGGCTCGGCCGCGTCCCCTGCGAAAAGGCGGTCGCGGGCGACATAGTCTGCTTTTCCGGGCTGGAAAAAATAAACATCGGCGACACCGTGTGCTCGCCCGACTGCGTGGAAGCGCATAAATTCGTAAAGATAAGCGAACCCACCGTGGAGATGACCTTTTCGGTAAACGATTCTCCCTTTGCCGGCAAGGAGGGCAAGTGGGTGACCACCCGCCACCTGCGCGACAGACTGTTCCGCGAACTGCTAAAAGACGTGTCGCTGCGCGTGGAGGAGACTGACTCCGCCGACAGTTACCGCGTGTGCGGCCGCGGCGAGATGCACCTTTCGATACTCATCGAAAACATGCGCAGGGAAGGTTACGAATTTCAGGTATCCACTCCCCGCGTGCTGTTCAAGGATATCGACGGCGTAAGGTGCGAGCCCGTTGAGCGCCTTATAGTGGACGTGCCCGACAGCTATTCGGGCGCCGTGTTCCAGAGCATGGGCGAAAGAAAGGGCGAACTGCTGCACATGAGCGCGGTGGGCAGCCGCACCCGCCTGGAATTTCTCATCCCCGCGCGCGGTCTGTTCGGTTACAAGAGCGAATTTCTCACCTCGACCAAGGGCGAAGGCGTGTTCTCCTCGGTATTCTTCGAATATCAGCCTTACAAGGGCGAATTTTCGCGCAGGAGCACGGGTTCGCTCGTGGCGTTCGAAACGGGCGAGGCGGTGACTTACGGCCTGTTCAACGCCCAGGGGCGCGGCACTCTGTTCATCGGCCCGGGCACGCAGGTCTACGAGGGCATGGTGATAGGCGAAAGCCCCAAGGGCGAGGACATAAACGTAAACGTCTGCAAGACCAAACACCTCACCAACACGCGCTCGTCTTCCAGCGACGACGCGTTAAGGCTCATAACACCCAAAAAGATGAGTCTGGAAGAGTGCCTGGAATTTATCGCCGACGACGAGCTTTTGGAGATCACTCCCAAAAACATCCGCATCCGCAAGCGCATACTCGACAGCGAGCTGCGCGCCAAGGCCGCCGCAAAGATACGCAAAGGTCTGGCGTAACGGACGCAACTTTCGTTAACGGAGGGGCATGCGCCGCATAAAAGGGCGGAGCCCGGCATATATAAATACTGCCGTTCGCGGCAGTATTTTTTTGCGGGGTGAGCCATGGAGGGTGCAAAACACGGCATAACGGTGGAGGAGTGCAAGCTCTTTTCCGCTACGGGCATAGAGAGCGTGGACGGCTTTTCGTCCGCGCGCATAGCGCTTTCGTATGCGGGCGGCAGGATACTCGTTGCGGGCAGCGGGCTTAAAATAACCGCTTTTTCCAAAAGCAGCGGCGCTTTCTGCGCAAACGGCACCGTCACGGAGGTCAGATACCTGCCCAAGGGCATAAAACTTGCGCGCAGGCTGCTAAAATAGTGCGCGCGTTCCTTATCTGCCTTGCCTGCGGCGTGGCAAGCGGCGTCGTTTACGACGTGCTTTACGCCGTGCGGTCGCCGGTCTGCCTGCGCGCCCCGGGCGCGGCTGCGCGCGCGGTCACCGCCGCGTGCGACATTATCTATTTCGTCGCGCTCGCGGCAATGTTCGTGTGGTGCTCGGCAACGTTCGCTTTTCCGTCCGTCCGCCCGTACATGCTCGCCGCGTGCATTGCCGGCAGCGCGCTGTACGTCAAAAGTTTGCATTTAATAGTTGCTTTTTTCGTCAAAAGAATGTATAATAGGTTTGCCGAAGGTGCAGGGCGCGGTGCGCGCCGCAGGGCTGCACGCGGCAAGGAGTAAGACATGAACGTACAAAAGCGCAATCGCCTGATAGCGGCAGGCACCGTAACGGTGGTGCTGCTGCTCGTCATCCTCGTTGCGATACTCATCTATCAGCTTGTCGTGATAGTAAATTTAAGCGAGCGCAAAAAGAATCTGCAGGAAGAATACGACGGCCTTATCCGCGACATAGGCGAAACGGAGGACGAGCTCGATTATTACAGCGACCTCAACAACCTGTTCGACCTTGCTCTCGAAAAAGACCTGCTCGGGAAATGACCACGGAAAGATCATGAAGATATCGGCAATAGACGTTGGTTCCAATTCCGTCCGCCTTATGGTAATGGCGGACGGAAAAACTTTATATAAACGGACGGACACCACCCGCCTCGGCGAGGGGCTGGCGGCTTGCGGGCGGCTCAGTCCCGAGGCGATAGAGCGCACCGCCCGTTCGGTACAGCTGTTCGCGGCCGCGGCAGAACTCAACGGCGCGGGCACTCCCGCGGTGTTTGCAACGGCGGCGGTGCGTGCGGCGTCAAACGGCGGCGATTTCGTAAAACGCGTAAAAGTGCTAACCGGCATAGACGTGGACGTGATAAGCGGCGAAGAGGAGGCCGCGTGCGGGCTTGCGGGCGCGCTCCGCGGCCGGGACGGCGGCATGGTTGATCTCGGCGGCGCCAGCACGGAGCTCATCCTGCAGCTCGGCGGCAGAAAGGTGTATTCCAAAAGCGTGGACGTTGGCACCGTCCGCCTTTACGACCTCGCCGGGCAGGACAAGTCCGCCCTGCAAAAGGTTATAGCGGAAAAACTTAAAGAATACGGCGATCCCGATCTTTCTGCGGTTTCGCTGTACGGCGTCGGCGGCACCGCCACCAGTCTTGCGGCGGTTTTCCACGGCCTGGAACCTTACGATCCCGCGGTGACCGACGGCACCTTCCTTTCCGTAAAGTGGCTGGGAGAGGAGGCGGATAAGCTGCTCTCGCTCACTACGGAAGAGCGCAAAAAAGTAAAGGGCATGGACGTGCGCCGCGCCGACGTCATCGCGGGCGGCTGTCTGTTAATGTATTCGCTGCTCGCCGAGTTCGGCTCTCCCGGCGTCACCGTTTCGGAGAGCGACAACCTCGAAGGTTACGTCATATTAAGGGGGCTGGCAAAATGAAAGGCATTCTTATAACGCTTGCGTGCGCCGTTCCCGCGCTCGTTCTGGCGGCGGCGGGCTGTTACTGTATGTATCTGGAATACGGCACGGCGCACATGCTCGTCTATCTGCTCGTGTGCCTGTTGTTCTTCCCCGTGGCGTCCGTCCTGCACGAGCTGGGGCACCTCGCCTTCGGCGCGGCGTGCGGCATGCGCGTAAAGCTCAACAAGGCAAGCCTGTTCGGGCCGTCGTCCTGTGCGGTCATGCCCAAACATCCCCGTAACGTGCGCGCCCGCTTTATCGCGACCGTGCTCGGCGGCATTATAGTCAATTTCGCGTTTGCCGCCGCAGGCATGGGGCTGCTGTTCGCAGACGGCGCGGCGCTCTATTTTTCCTTCGTTGCGCCCGCCTCGTTTTACCTGTTCATGCTCAACGCGGTGCCCGCGATTTTCGCGGGGGGAGATACGGACATGCTGCTTGCCGTTCAGGCGGCAAAAGGGACGGACGCGTGGCAGGTGCTCTGCCGCGTGCTCGAGATCCAGGGCGCCGTGGCGGAGGGCACGCCGCTTGCCTCCGTGGCGGAGGAGAGCCTGTTTTCCGTGCCGCAGGTGGCGGAGTGCGAGCCGGCGTTCATAATGCTCGTTTCGCTGCGCGCCGATTATTACGCGGCAAAGGGCGACGGCGAAAACGCGGCAAAATGGTCGTCGCGGCTGCAATACCTTTTGCAGGAATATATGCCCGAAAGCGTTTCGCGCGGATAGGTTTTATAAAACGTAATGCGCTGCGCCCGCAGATATGCGGGCGCAGCGCTTTTCAGCTTATGCGGTAAAGCCGCGCAAAGCAGTGCGGGCAAACGTAAAAGTTTATCCGTGCGCAGGCGTCGCAGACGTGGTTGCCGCACTCGGGGCACTCGTATCCGGCGGCGCCGCCGTATGTCTTTTTACAGGTCATAAAGCCTCCCGTTCTTTTAATAAAAGTATGCGCCGCGCGCCGTTTTATATGCCCGCAAAACGGTGAAAAAATCGTGTGCCGCTTGACTTCGATTATATAATATGGTATAATGATAAAAAGCATAAAATTTTTTAGCGAGAGGTCTATCATGCCTGAAAAAATTCAGACCAATTACGATGCCAACAGCCTCGTCGCGCTCAAGGGGCTCGAACCCGTGCGCGAAAATCCCGGCATGTACATCGGCACCACGGACGAAAAGGGCCTGCACGGTCTTGTAAGGGAAGTTATCGACAACTCCATAGACGAAGCCCTCGCCGGCTATTGCGACAGGGTGGAGGTCACCCTCACGGCGGACGGTTCGTGCGTGGTAAAGGACAACGGCAGGGGCATCCCCACCGGCATAAACGAGCAGGAGGGCATCAGCGGCGTAGAGCTTGCGCTCACCAACCTCAACGCGGGCGGCAAGTTCGGCGGCGGCAACAAGCACGGCGGCTATAAGATCTCTTCCGGCCTGCACGGCGTGGGCGTCTCCTGCGTGAACGCGCTTGCGGACACTCTCGTTGCCGAGGTCTGCCAGAACGGCCATAAGTACAGGCAGGTATATCACTGCGGCATTCCGGAGGAACCCCTCAAAGTGGTGGGCGACACGCAGGAAACGGGCACGCTCATCTCCTTCCATCCCGACGCCACGGTGTTCGAAACGGTGGAATTCAACTACGAAACGCTGCGCACGCTCCTGCGCGAGCTCTCTTACCTCAACAAGGGCCTCACGCTCACGCTCACGGACCTCAGGGGCGAAAAACCCCGCACCGACAGCTTCTGCTACGAGGGCGGCGTCGTGCACTTTATAGAGGATATAAACAGGGGCAAGGAGGTGCTGTTCGAAAAGCCCGTCTACTTCGAAGAATCGGAGGGAGACGACAAATTCCTCGAAATAGCCGTTCAGTATAACGACGGCTACGCCGAACAGATCTTCCCGTTCTCCAACAACATCCGCCAGCCTGACGGCGGCACCCACCTCGAGGGCTTCAAGGCCGCCCTCACCAAGGTGATAAACGACGCCGGGCACAGGCTTAACATATTAAAAGACAACGACAAGCTCTCCGGCGAGGACGTGCGCGAGGGCATAACCGCCGTCGTTTCCGTAAAGATAGCCGACGCGCAGTACGAAAGCCAGACCAAGGCAAAACTGTGCTCGACGTACGTGCGTCCCTTCGTATATAAGGCTACGGTCGAAAAATTCGGCACCTATCTCGAAGAACACCCGTCCGAGGCGAGGGAGCTGGTGCTCCGTTGCCTCACCGCTCAGCGCGCGCGTGACGCGGCAAGGGCGGCAAGGGAGGAAACGCGCCGCAAGGGCGTGCTGGAAAGCACCAAACTGCCCGGCAAACTTGCCGACTGCTCCGACAAGCGCCCCGAACTGTGCGAGATATACATCGTGGAGGGCGATTCGGCGGGCGGCACGGCAAAGCAGGGGCGCGACAGGCGATTCCAGGCGATACTGCCGCTGCGCGGCAAGATACTCAACGTGGAAAAGGTGCGCATCAACCGCGTGCTCGAAAACGAAGAGATAAAGGCCATGATAACGGCCTTCGGCTGCGGCATACAGGAAAACTTCGACGAAAGCAAGCTGCGCTACGACCGCATAATAATAATGACCGACGCCGACGTAGACGGCAGCCATATCCGCATACTGCTGCTGACGTTCTTCTTCCGCTATATGCGCCCGCTGGTGGAAAACGGCCACGTCTACGCCGCCCAGCCGCCCTTTTACAAGGTCTCGGGCAAGGGCATAGAGGACACGTACCTCTACGACGACAAGGCGCTGGAAGATTTCAGGGCCAATTACAACGGCAAATTCGAAGTGCAGCGCTACAAGGGCCTCGGCGAAATGAACAAGGAACAGCTGTGGGAGACCACCATGGATCCCGCGCGCCGCACGCTCGTGCGCATAAACGTGGAGGACGCCGTGGAGGCGGACAAGATGTTCGCGCTGCTGATGGGCGAACAGCCCGAACTGCGCCGCAAGTTTATAGAAGACAATGCCAGGCTCGTGGAAGAGCTGGACGTTTAAGGAGGAGTTATGGCTAAAAAACAGACCAGCCCCGAGCTTACCGAAGAATTCAAAAAGACGCTCTCCATGACCAAATTACTGGAGGTGGAGGTGGACGAAGAGCTCAAGCGTTCGTTCATCGCCTACGCCATGGCGGTAAACGTTTCGCGCGCCATACCCGACGTGCGCGACGGGCTCAAACCCGTTCACCGCAGGATACTCTATTCCATGCACGAACTCGGGCTTTACAACGACAAACCCTTCCGCAAGTGCGCGCGCATAGTCGGCGACTGCCTCGGCAAATATCATCCCCACGGCGACAGCTCGGTCTACGACGCGCTGGTAAGGCTGGCGCAGGACTTTTCGATAAACTTCCCCCTCGTCGAAGGCCACGGCAACTTCGGTTCGGTGGACGGCGATCCACCCGCGGCCATGCGTTACACGGAGGCAAGGCTCTCCAAACTCGCCGCCGAGATGCTGCGCGACCTCGACAAGGAGACGGTTGATTTCTATCCCACGTTCGACGATACGGGCATGCAGCCCACCGTGCTGCCTTCGCGCTTCCCCAACCTGCTCGTAAACGGCTCCGACGGCATCGCCGTGGGCATGGCAACCAACATCCCGCCCCACAATCTTGGCGAGGTGATAGACGGCGTGTGCGCCATGATAGACGATCCCGAGATAGACGTGGACGGGCTTATGCAGTATATCCCCGCCCCCGATTTTCCCACGGGCGCAATGATAATGGGGCGCGCGGGCATACGCAAGGCTTACCGCACGGGCAGGGGCAGCATCGTGCTCCGCTCCAAGTGCGAAATAGAGGATTACCAGAGCGGCAACCAGACGCGCACGCGCATCGTCGTTACCGAGATACCCTATCAGGTAAACAAGGCTAAGCTGATAGAGACCATAGCCAACCTCGTAAAGGACAAGCGCATAGAGGGCATCTCCGACATCCGCGAAGAGAGCGACCGCGACGGCATGCGCATCGTCATCGAAATCAAGAAGGACGCCAACGCGCAGGTGGTGCTCAACACGCTGTATAAGCATACCAACCTGCAGGTATCCGACGGGCTGATAATGCTTGCGCTCGTGGACGGCACGCCCAGGGTGCTCAATCTTAAAGAGTGCATCTATTATTACCTCGAACATCAGAAGGATGTAATAAGAAGGCGCACGAAATTCGAGCTCGGCAAGGCGGAGGAACGCGCCCACATCCTGCGCGGCCTCATGATAGCCCAGGCAAGCATAGACGAAGTGGTGGAGATATGCAAGACCGCGCGCGACAAGGGCGACTGCGTGGAAAAGCTGATGGCAAACTTCGTGCTCGACGAAAGGCAGGCGAACGCCGTTGCCGAACTCAGGCTTTACAGGCTCTCCCACCTCGAGGTGGACAAGATATCCGACGAGCTTTCGCAGCTCGAAGCGCAGATAGCCGACTTCAACGATATCCTCGCCAACGAAAGCCGCGTGCTCGCGATAATTAAGGCAGACCTCCTCGACATAAAAAAGCGCTACCCCTCCGAAAGGAAGACGGAAATAGCCGTGGATTACGGCGAGATAGAGGACGCCGACCTCATACCCGTGGAAAACGTGGTGATATCGCTCACGCACTCGGGTTACGTAAAGCGCCTGCCCGTTGCCGAATACAAGGCGCAGCACCGCGGCGGCATGGGCGTTACGGCGCATAAGCCCAAGGAGGAGGACTTTGTCGAGCAGATGTTCGTCGCGTCCACGCACGACGATATCCTGCTGTTCTCCAGCCTCGGCAAGGTGTATTCGATAAAGGGTTACGAGATCCCGGAAGCCGCCCGCACGGCGCGCGGCAGGGCGATAGTCAACATCGTGCGCATCGCCCAGGAAGAAAAGATAACCGCAATGATCCCCGTAAAGGAGAACGCGGAAGGTTACGTTGCGTTCGCCACCCGCGGCGGCGTCATCAAAAAGACCGCGGTATCGGAGTTCTCGCACATCAACAAAAACGGCAAGATAGCCATCAGGCTGGGCGAGGGTGACGAGCTCATCTCCGTGCAGTTCACCACGGGCGACAGCGAACTTATGATAGCCTCGTCCGAAGGCAAGTGCATAAGGTTCCACGAGCGCGACGTGCGCGCGATGGGCAGGGACACCGCCGGCGTGCGCGCCATGAAGCTCAGAGAGGGCGACAGGCTGGTGGATATGCTCGTCGTGGACGAAAGCAAGGATATCCTAACCGTAACTTCCAACGGCTACGGCAAGCGCACCTCCGTGGAAGATTACCGCCTTCAGGCAAGGGCGGGCATGGGCGTAAAGGCGGGCGTGTTCAACGAGGCAACCGGCAAGCTCGTCAACCTCAAGCTAGTCAGCGGCGACGACGACGTAATGCTCATCTCGGACGCCGGAGTGATAATCCGCATGCACTGCTCCGATATCTCGCGCATAGGCCGCAACACCCGCGGCGTGCGCCTTATGAAGCTCAAAGAGGGCACCGTTGCCACCGTTGCCGTTACCGAACGGGACGACGAGGCGGAGGTCGCCGCGCCCGAAGAGGTAGCCTCCGACCTGCCGGAAGAGCAGACCGCCTCCGAAGAGGAATGATATAAAATAATGCGAACGGCTCCCTTGATGGGAGCCGTTTTCCGTTCCGGTGCAAAAAACCCCGCCGTGCCGGCACGGCGGGGGAATGTTCAATTCGTTTCCGCAGCTCGTTTTGCGTTTGCCGCCTTTTTCCCGCCCGTGGAAGAAGGCATAACTATCTCCATTATCTTTATCAGCGCGGAGGATAGGGGGAATGCCGCCTCTATCGCCACGACTATCACCAGCGCTCTGCCGTAAGTCCAGTCGAGGTCGTTCCATTGCAGATAAAGTTTGCTTGCCAGCCAAGGCCAGCTGAAACACGTGACCGCGACGGCGAGCATGGAAAGGAACAGCACCACCCTGTAACCGTTGAACGGCTGGCATACGCGGAACAGCATAACGAGCCCGCTGAACGTGAGCGCCACCATGCACATCGCCTGCTGGAATTCTCCGAATTCGCCGGGCGCTGCAACGCTTACCAGATACATCGCCATCACGCACGACACCATAAGCACGCCGCCGGCAACGGCGCGGCTCATGACGTGGGTGATGAATTTGCCCTGCACGCGCTCGTTGTTGGGCTGCAGCGACAGGAAGAACGAAGGCACGCCTATCACGCACACTTCCAGAAGCAGCACGTTGGAGGGCAGGAACAGGTAAGGTTCGCCCATGAATATGCACAGCGCCGCAAGTATGGTGGTGAACAGCGTCTTCATAAGGTACAGCGAGGACGAGTTCTTTATATTGTTTATCACTCGCCTGCCCTCGGCAACTATCTTGGGCATGGAGTCGAAGTTGTTGTCTGTAAGCACGAGATGGCTCACGTTCCTTGCCGCCTCGCTGCCCGAAGCCACGGAAACGGCGCAGTCCGCCTCTTTAAGCGCAAGTATGTCGTTCACGCCGTCGCCCGTCATGGCAACCGTGTTGCCCTCGGACTTTATCGTCCGTACGAGTATGGCTTTCTGCTCGGGGGTGACTCTGCCGAACACCGTGTAGCTGTTCGCCACGCTCTCCACTTCCTTGTCGTTCAGCCCTTCGAGCGAGATATACTTGTCGGCGTTCTCTATCCCGGCGCGCCTTGCCACTTCGGAAACGGTCACGGGGTTGTCGCCGGAGATAACCTTTACGGCAACGTCGTTTTCGCGGAACCACTTTATCGTGTGTATGGCGTCCTCGCGTATGTTGTCCGCAATGGAGATTATCGCCACCGGCCTGAGCACGGCGGGCAGCTTATCCGCCACTATGGGCGCGGGCGAATGTGCCAGCACCAGCACGCGCATGCCCATCTGCGCGTATTGTTTTATAATGCGCTCGACTTTTGCGGGCAGCGGTTTAAGCACGAATTCGGGCGCGCCGTAAACGAAAGTGCCCGCGTCTTCGAACGTCACGGCAGAAAGTTTGCGCTTGGAGGAAAAGGGTATCTTTGCCACGGGGCTCAGCTTGTCGTTGTGCCCGAAGTGGTTGTAAAGCGCTATGGAGGTCTGGTTGTTGTCGTCCAGCGCGGCAAGCATGGAGCCCATGATATCGTCGAGCGAATAGTCGTCTACCGTGTTAAGCAGTATGCAGTCGCTCACGCGCATGCGCCCGTCCGTTATCGTGCCCGTCTTATCCAGGCACAAAACGTTCACGCGCGCCAGCATTTCAAGCGAATACAGGTCCTGCACCAGCGTGTTGTGTTTTGCCAGCCGGATAACGCCCACCGCAAGCGCCATCGAGGTGAGCAGCAGCATTCCCGAAGGTATCATACCTATCACCACGGTGCAGGTGCGCTGAATGGCGTAGCTCACCTTAACGGAAAACAGCCCGCGCGTTATCCCCTCCGCGTCGGCGGGGTTGAAGTTGGCAAGGGTGGTAAGGAATATGCCTATCGCTATCGGGATGATAAGGAAGCCTATCACCTTTATTATCCACTTCGTGCTGTTCATCAGCTCGGAGTTGGGACGCTTATATTTTTTAGCCTTGGAAGTCAGCTTTTGCAGGTAAGTTTCCTTGCCCACCTTTTCCACGCGGAACCTGCCGTTGCCTGCGGAAATAAAGCTGCCCGCAAACAGCATGTCGCCCGCGTTCTTTTTAACGGATACGCTCTCGCCGGTAAGCAGCGATTCGTTCACTTCCACCGAACCGTCCGCAAGTATGCAGTCGGCGGGCACCTGATTGCCCGTTTCAAGCAGTATCACGTCGTCCAGAACTATCTCCGAAAGCGGTATCTCCGTTATCGTGCCGTTCCGCACCGCCTTTACCGTGTTCGCCGTCATTATCGAAAGTTTGTCGATGGACAGCTTGGAGCGTATCTCCTGTATTATGCCGATCACGATGTTGGCGGTGGTTATAAAGATAACGAGGTAGTTGGTTATGCCCTTGGTGTTGGCAAGCAGCAGCGCTATGAACGCCAGAAGACACAGCAGGTTGAAGAACGTGCATATGTTCCCCACGAAAATGCTCGCGTATGACTTGGAATATTTCTTGTTCGTGTCGTTGAACAGGAACTGCGAAAACCTCGTCTGCACCTGCGCGGAGGTGAGCCCCTCGTTTATATCGGGCGCGAATCTCTCCGCGTCCGCCTTTGCTTTCTCCTTTTTGTGGCGGCGGAAGTAACGGAAAAGTTTATCTTTGTCAAAGTCTTCGTCCTCGTCAAGGTAACTTCCGTCCGCCGCGGCGGCCTCAGTTTTCGCGCTCTCTTCGGCGGCGTCGGGCGCGGTTTTTTTGTTCTCTTCGTCCTTTTCGCCGTCGGGTGCGGTTTTACCGAAATATATCTTTCCCATAAAGCCCCTTTCAATAAAAAACTGTCATTAAAATTATAACATGCCCGCCGGTTTTTTTCAACATTTCGGCGTATGTTTGCCCATTTTAATTGCTTTTGCTCTTGTTTTGTTTTATAATTTAGCCATACGTTTCAGGAGACAAGGCCATGATAGACATCAATCTTTTAAGAGAGAACCCCGACCTCGTGCGGGAGAACATAAAAAAGAAGTTCCAGGATAAAAAACTGCCCCTCGTGGACGAAGTGATAGCCCTCGACGCGGAAAAGCGCGCCCTCCAGCGCGAAGGCGACGAGCGCCGCGCCCTGCGCAACAGCCTTTCCAAAAAGATAGGCGCGCTTATGAAGGAAGGCAAAAAGGCGGAGGCGGAAGAGGCAAAGGAACAGGTAAAGCAGAACAACGAACGCGTTGCCGCCATCGAAGCGCGCGCCGCCGAAATAGACGCGCAGCTCAAAAAGGACATGATGGCCATCCCCAACATCATCGCGGACGACGTGCCCTTAGGCAGGGACGACGGCAGCAACGTGCAGTGGAATACTTATCTCGAGGCAAAGGAAAAGCCCTTCGAAGTCCCCTACCACGTCGATATACTCGAAAGGCTGGGCGGTGTAGACCTCGACAGTGCAAGGCGCACTTCCGGCAACGGCTTTTATTATCTTACGGGCGACGTTGCCCGCCTGCATTCCGCCGTGCTCACCTACGCGCGCGATTTTATGATAGACAAAGGCTTTACTTACGTCATTCCCCCGTTCATGATCCGTAGCGACGTCGTTTCCGGAGTTATGAGCTTCGAGGAGATGGACGGCATGATGTATAAGATAGAGGGCGAGGACCTGTATCTCATCGGCACGTCCGAACATTCCATGATAGGCCGCTTTATGAACACCACGCTCGAAGAAAAGCAGCTGCCGCTCACGCTCACTTCCTATTCGCCCTGTTTCCGCAAGGAAAAGGGCGCCCACGGCATAGAAGAGCGCGGGATATACCGCATCCACCAGTTCGAAAAGCAGGAGATGATCGTGATCTGCAAGCCCGAAGAGAGCGACTTCTGGTATGAAAAGCTGTGGTCTTACACCGTGGAGCTGTTCGTATCCATGGGCATACCCGTGCGCACGCTGGTGTGCTGCTCGGGCGACCTTGCCGACCTCAAATACCGCAGCCTGGACGTGGAGGCGTGGAGCCCCCGCCAGAAAAAGTATTTCGAGGTGGGCAGCTGCTCCAACCTTACGGACGCGCAGGCGCGCAGGCTGGGCATAAAGTTCAAAAACGCGCAGACGGGCAAAAACGAGTACGCCCACACGCTCAACAACACGGTGGTGGCTCCTCCCAGGATGCTCATCGCCTTCCTCGAAAATCATCTGCAGGAAGACGGCTCGGTGTTCATTCCCGAGGTGCTGCGCAAGTATATGGGCGGCAAGGAATATATCAGACCTGTAAAGTGAAGGTAACGGCAGCGCGGGCTGCCGTTATTTTTGTCCGCGCGATATTTATTTGATATTTTTATATCTATGTGCTATAATCGTATGGTATTACGCTAAAAGGACGTAACGTTAAGGTGGAGCTCGTTTTTTTCGATATAGAGTGCGCAAGCGTCTACAAGACGTCGGCAAGGATATGCGCGTTCGGCTACGTCGCGTGCGACGAGCAGTTCAATATAATAAAAAAAGAGGACATACTCGTAAATCCCAAAAGCTCCTTTCATCTCACCGATTCCCGCGGCGAAAGGGGGCTCGTCCTCCCGTATGAATACGGCGACTTCAAAAAACAGCCCGCGTTCCGCACCGTTTACGAAAAGATCAGGGAGCTGCTGCAGGGCGAAAACGTGATTGCGGCGGGGCACGCCACTTTCAACGACGTAAACTATCTCAATCTCGAAACGCGGCGCTTTTCGCTGCCCTCGTTCAACTTCCGCTTTTCCGATACGCAGCTGATGTATATGACGCTCACGAACAGTTTTGCGCGGCAGTACGGCCTGGGATACATAGCGGGCGAGCTCGGCGTGGAATTTACTCCTCACCGCGCCGCGGACGACGCCTATGCCACCATGCGCGTTGCCGAAGCCATGTGCAAAAGGCAGGGCTGCGGCTTTTGCGAACTCGAACGTTCGCTCGGCATAACCCGCGGAAAGATAGAAAATTATTCCATAACCAGGCCCACTTCGGAAAGTTACGAACGGTTTGCCGAAGAACGGCGCCTGCGCAGAGAGGAACGCAGCCGCGCGCGCAGGGATTTTTATATCCATCTCTCGCGCAAAAAGCGCAGCCGCGAGGGCAGGCTCCGCGGCAGGGTGTTCACTTTTGCGCGCTGCGTGGAGGACGACACGCTGCTTTCCAAACGCCTGCTCGACGGCTTGTACGCCCTTGGCGGCGTATATACGCAGAAACTTGCGGGCTGCAACGTATATTGCGCGCCGGAGGGCGACGATTCGCCGCGCACGCGTGCGGCGCACGATATGGTCGGAGTGGAGTTCGTCACGCCGGAACAGCTCGAGGAGATGCTGGGATGAACGTTCCCGAACGGTTCAAAGAGCGCATGCGGCGCATTCTCGGCGCGGATCACGGGCGGTTCATGGCGACTTATAACGCGCCGGCCGTGCGCGGGATAAGGCTCAACACGCTAAAAGTCGGCGCGGACGACCTCTCCGCGGTGCCCTTTCCCACGGACGGAGCCGTGCCGTGGTGCAAAGGCGGCTATTACGTTACGGAGGAGCGCCCCGGCCTCTGCATAGAGCACGCCGCGGGGCTCTATTACGTTCAGGAACCTTCCGCCATGTGCGCAGCGCCGCTGTTTTCCGATCTGCGGGGCAAGGCCGTGCTCGACATGTGCGCGGCGCCCGGCGGCAAATCTACGCAGCTTGCGGCGCGTATGCAGGGCAGCGGCATACTGTTTTGCAACGAGATAAATTTTTCGCGGGCAAAGATACTCTCGCAGAATATCGAGCGCATGGGCGTAAAAAACGCCTGCGTCACCGTCGCCTCTCCCGCACGGCTCGCACAGGCATATCCGGCGTGCTTCGACGCCGTGCTCGTGGACGCGCCCTGCTCCGGCGAGGGCATGTTCAGAAAGGAACTCGCCGCCGCGGCGGAATGGAGCGAGCGGAACGTCGAAGCGTGCGCGCGCAGGCAGGCGGAGATACTCGAAAGCGCGGACGCTCTCCTCAAAGCGGGCGGCGAGCTGGTGTATTCCACGTGCACGTTCGCGCCGGAGGAGGACGAAGAACAGATAGAGCGCTTTCTTGCCCGCCATGCGGATTATACGCTCGTATGCGCGCACAAACTCATGCCGCACGAGGTGCGCGGCGAGGGGCACTTTGCCGCCCTGCTCAAAAAGTCGGACGGCGACAGTCTCGGCTTTCCGCCCGCAAAGTGCAACCTTCCAAAATCGCTCGAAAAGCTGTGGCGGGAGTTCGAAAGCAGGTATCTCGACGTGACTTTCGGAAAGCTGTTCGTTTCGGGCGACGCGCTGTATTCCCTTCCGGAAAACTGTCCAGCGCCCGAATTACAGACTCTGCGCGCGGGCGTGCGCCTCGGCGAATTCGTAAAGGGCAGATTCGAACCTTCGCATTCGCTCGCCATGTGCCTCGATCGCGGCGAGGCGCCTTTTTTGGAGCTCGGCAGGGACGAAGCGAAGGCGTACCTTGGCGGACTCACCTTCGGTTGCGGTCGGCAGGGCTGGGCGGTGGCGGCGTATAACGGCCATCCGCTCGGCTGGGTAAAGGCTGGCGGCGGCGTGGCGAAAAACCACCTTCCCAAGGGGCTGCGGTTCGTATATAACTGACTGTATTTAATAAATAGCAATGCGCGGGCGGCACATGTGCCGCCCGCGCTTCTATATGCATATCGACAAAACGATATGTTTGCGATGATGAACAACACGCGACTTTACCGTGGCCCCGTAAAAGATCAAGGGCGTCCGCGCAGTTTTGCGCGGGCGCCCTCTTTACCGCAAAGCGGCGTTATTTGTTTTCGTCCTCGGGCTTATCGCCTTCGGCTTCGTCCTTGGGAGCCGCGTCCTCACTTGCGGGAGCTTCGCTCTCTTCAGCGGCAGGTTCCTCTGCGGGCTCGCCGCTTACAGGTTCTTCCGTCTCTTCGGTCTCTGCGGGCTCGGCAGTTTCGGCCTCTGCGGGCTCATCGCTTTCTGCGGGAGTTTCTTCCTCGCCGGCGGGAGTTTCGTCTTCGCTTTCGTCGGGCGTCTCTTCCACGAGGCCGAGCTTGCGGATATAGTGCTTGCGCTGGCCGGAGTAAACGTTGCGCTCGGTGTGCTTGCGCGCGTTGCTGCGGCGCTTGTTTTTAAGCAGGTCTCTTATGAACAGCGAGAGCAGCGTAAAGATGAGTGCGACGGCAAGGATAATCGAGGCAACGAGCAGCCATACGTTGGTGTCGTTGACTGCGGAGGAGTCGTCGTCTTCCTCGGTGTCGTCGTCGGTTATCTCGCCCGTAGCCACGGTGACCTTGGTCGCCGAGTAATCCACGAACACGTTGGTTGTGTTGTTCGCGTTGTCCCTGTAACTTAAATAAACGAGCGTCTCTTCATAATCGGCCGCGTCGTAATCGTAGCCCGTCTCTCCATCCTGCGCGGTGTCCTCGTTAAAGGGAACGTAGCCCGCGTCGTCGTAGAGGGAGTAGGTGTAATACA
>CALVLW010000065.1 GCA_944341315.1 uncultured Clostridia bacterium | reverse complement strand
CGGGCCGTTCTTCTTCGGCCGCGCTTTCGCGCGCCATAAGCTCGTCTATCCTTGCGGTGAGCTCGGCAACTTCGCCCTTGAGATCCTGCACCGCGGGATCGTTCTTTATCTCTTCGAGCCTGTTCTTTATCTCGTCGAATTCCGCCTGAACGGGATCTTCCTCTTCTTCGAAGCTCTCCGCCTCCTCGCCTTCGGCAAGTTCTTCGTCCTCGCCGAACAGGGCGTCTATCCTTGCGGTGAGCTCGCCGACCTCGCCCTTGAGGTCGCGCAGCGAAGGATCGTTCTTCATCTCTTCGATGGAGGCCTTTATCTCGCCGAGCTCGGCTTTGAGCTCTTCCACGGGATCGGCGGTCTCTTCTTCCTCGCCCTCGGCAAGCTCTTCGCCCTCTTCGCCGAGGTCTTCGGGAGTAAGCAGCTCCTCTATCCTGAGCGTGAGTTCGTCTATCTTGCGGTTGATCTCGCCGATCTCTTCGGCGGAAACGGCGGCGGTCTCTTCGGAGGCGGTTTCGGCGCTCTCTTCGGCCGTCTGCTCTTCCTCCTTGCCGAGCGCTTCGCGTATGTCGGCAAGCTCCTGCTTCATCTCGCCCAGCTTGCCGTCCATCTCTTCGAACTTGGCGTTGGTGGCGGCGGTCACCTTCCACGAGATGCTCTCGGTTATGCGCTGCAGGCCTTCGTCGTCTATGACGATGTCGTAATCGTCCTGCGCGGGCTGCTCTTCGGCTGCGGCCGCCTCCACGGGTTCGCCCTCGGCTTCGGCGATCTCCGCTACTTCGGCCTCGCCCTCAGCGGGCTGCTCTTTGAGTTTTTCGCATACGCCGTTGATTATGGCGTCGTAATCTATTCCGTTCGCGGGCATCGACGCGAGCACCGCGGCGGCCACCTTGTCGGCAATGTCGTCGGCGTCTATTTCCGGCAGGTAGTTGGAAATGGCGGCGGCAGTCTTGTCGGCTATCGAATCTTCGTCTATGGATGCAAGGGGAGCGGCCTCTTCGGCAGCGGCGGTCTCTTCCGCGGCGGCGTCCGCAACGGCTATCTCCTCTTCCGCGGTCTCCTCCGCGGCGGCCTTTGCCGCCTGAGCCCTTTCGCCGAGCTTGTCAAGGATGCGGTCGTAGTCGAGTTTTTCCACGAGCGCCTCCGCAAGCGAGCGGCAGCCCTCGTCGTCTACTATTATATCGAAGTCGTTGGGCGAAAGCTCGCTCACCTTGCGCGCTATCTCGTCCGCGAGCGCGCCGTCTTCCTCCGCCTCTTCCGCGGCGGCCTCCACGGGTTCGCCCTCTGCTTCCTGAGGCGCTTCTTCTTCGGCCGCGGCTTCGGCAACGGCGTCTTCGTACTCCTCTTCGGGGAATACCTTTTCGGCTATGCGCGCGGCAAGCTCCTCGTAATCTATCTGAGGAACTATCTCCACTGCCTTTTCGCCGTTTTCGTCCGTAACTATCTGGGGCACCACGATCTGTTCGGCGACCTTGGAGGCGATGTAGTCGGGCGAAACGACTTCCTGAGGAGGCAGGCTGTCCGCCACCTTTTTGGCAAGCTCGTCGTAATCCACGGCGGCGATGCCCTCTTCCTTCAGCTTTTCGGCAACGCGAGAGGCAAGCTCTTCGTAGTCTATGTAGCCGGGGATGGAGAGCTGCTCGTCCTCTTCGGAATAAGCGGCGGGCGCCACTTCGTCTTCGATGGCGTTGTCCTCTTCGTCCTCAGCGGGGGCAAGCTGTTCGGCGAACACGGAGCCTATCCTGTCGTAATCGACGGCCTCCGCCACCTTGCCGTAATCCACGGCGCTCTGCTCCACCTTCTGCGAGAGCTCGGTTATCATGCCGGAGAGCTTGGTAAAGATGTTTTCGCACTGCAGCGCGAGATAACCCATCTCCTGCCTGAGGCTCTTGTTCTCTGCGGCGAGCTTTTCGTATATCGCGCTCGTCTGCTTGCTGAGGTAAGAACTCTCGGTGGCAAGCTTTTCCGCCACGGCGTCGGTCTTGTCGCTCTGCCCGATGGCTTTCGTGGCGGCAAGAAGCTGATCGAGCTTAGCCGCAAGCTCGGTCTGCCGCTGCAAGATAGCGTCTGCCTTGGTAACGGAAGCGGGCGCGCCGCCGCCGTTTTTGCTGTTGATGTTACCTGCCATAATTGCACCTCTTATCGGCGGCGCAGGTCGCATGCGACCAAAAGATATACGCCGCGCATTTTGCTTACAAAATCATTTTACAACAAAAAATGTGAATTGTAAATATAATTGCCGAAAATTTTTGCGTTAAATTGCAAAATTTTTTTGAATAGACTGCCGGATATGCCCCGAAGACCTGTCGCGGATGGTAAAAAGTGCAAAAAAATGCGTTAAATTTGCGCCGCACGGTTGAAATCTTGCGCAACTTGTAGTATAATAATACACGTTATACGCAATTTATGCGGAACTTATGCGGCTCCGCGGGCGCCGTGCCCGGCGCCTGCGCCGTAAATATATGCAAGGGAGACAGTAAAATGAGAGTTTACAACTTTTCGGCAGGCCCTTCCACCCTGCCCCTGAACGTGCTCGAACGGGCGCGGGACGAATTTCTGGATTTTGCCGGCACCGGCATGTCGGTAACGGAGATATCCCACCGCGACAAGGCGTTTTCCGCCGTGGTCGAAGACGCCGAAGCGCTCGTGCGCGAGCTTTTGAACGTGCCCGAAGATTACGCGGTGATATTCGTGCAGGGCGGCGCCTCCACCCAATTCGCGGCAATACCGCTCAACCTGATGCACAACGGCAAGGCCGATTACATAGTGACGGGCAACTTTGCCAAAAAGGCGTGGCAGGAAGGGCAGATATACGGCGACGCCGTAAAGATAGGCGACAGCTCCGACAGGACTTATACCTATATACCCGACGTGGACGAGCTGCCTTACAGCCAGGACGCCGACTACGTTCACATAACCTCCAACAACACCATATTCGGTTCGAGGTATGCAAAGTTCCCCGAATGCAAGGCGCCGCTGGTGGCGGACATGTCCTCCGAGATATTCTCCCGCGAGATAGACGTGAGCAAATTCGGCGTGATATATGCGGGCGCGCAGAAGAACCTTGCCCCCGCCGGCGTGACCATCGTAATAGCAAAGCGCAGCCTTATACAGGATCCGCTCAAGATCTGCCCCACCATGCTCAAATGGAAAGTGCAGGACGATAACGGCTCGCTTTACAACACGCCTCCCTGCTTTTCCATATATATGGCAGACCTCGTGCTGCGCGACCTTAAAGAAAAGGGCGGCGTAAAAGCGGCAAACGAAAAGGCCGAATACAAGGCCGGGCTGCTTTACGACTTTATAGACAACTCCTCGCTCTTTAAGAACAACGTGGAAAAGCCGTTCCGCTCGATAATGAACGTGCCCTTCGTGACGCCCTCCGCCGAGCTGGACGCAAAGTTCATAGCGGAGGCAAAAAAGGCGGGGCTCGTCTCGCTGAAAGGCCACAGGCTGGTCGGCGGCATGAGGGCTTCGATTTACAACGCGATGCCCGTGGAGGGCGTGAAGGCGCTGATAGCGTTCATGCAGAAATTCGAACAGGAAAACAAATAAGGGGGATAAAGACATGTCCAAGAAAAAAATACTCAAACTCAACGCCATAAGCCCGCTTGCCGACGCGATATTCGCAGGCTACGGTTACAGCGACAGCTGCGAGGATCCCGACGGCATAATGGTGCGTTCGGCGCAGATGGCCGATTACGAACCGGGCGAAAACCTCGTCGCGGTGGCGCGCGCGGGCGCGGGCACCAACAACATCCCCGTTGCCGACTACGCCGAAAAGGGCATAGTCGTGTTCAACACCCCTGGCGCAAACGCCAACGCCGTAAAGGAGCTCGTCATCTGCGAGCTGTTTTTGGGCGGCAGAAAGATAACCGAGGCCATAGATTGGGTAAAATCGCTTAAAGGCGAGGGCGAACTCGTGGGCAAGCTGGTGGAAAAGGGCAAGTCCAAGTTCGTCGGACACGAAATAACGGGCAAGCTGCTGGGCGTTATAGGCCTGGGCGCCATAGGCGTGGCGGTGGCGAACGCGGCCTACGGCCTGAACATGGAGGTAATGGGCACCGATCCCTTCCTTTCCACGATGAACGCGCTCGCGCTTTCGCCGCACATAACCATCGCGCCCGAACGCGAAGACATTTACAAGAAGTGCGACTTTATAACGCTGCACGTTCCGCTCAACGGCGACACGCGCGGGATGATAAACGCCAAAGCCATCGAAAAGATGAAGGACGGCGTGGTCATAATAAACAACAGCCGCGGCGAGCTGGTGAATACCGCCGACATGATAGCCGCGCTGGAGAGTGGCAAGGTGGGCAGGTACATAACCGACTTCCCCACCGCGGAGCTCATAGGCGTGAAGAACTGCATATGCGTGCCCCATCTGGGCGCGAGCACGCCCGAGGCGGAGGACAACTGCGCTGTCATGGCCGCGCACGAGCTGGTGGATTACATCGAAAACGGAAACATAACCAACAGCGTGAACTATCCCTCCGTTTACCTCGCCCGCGACGAGGAAAAGGGGCGCGTGTGCATACTGCACCGCAACGTGAAGAACATAATAACCAAGTTCACCTCCGCCATCTCCGGGCAGGGCATAAACATCGCGCACATGGCAAGTTCCAGCCGCGGCGAATACGCCTGCTCCATCCTTGAAATAGACGGCGCGGTGGCGGACAAGACCGTGCAGGAGATAAAGGCCGTGGAAGGCGTGCTGCGCGTGCGCGCCGTTTAAGGCATACGCAACGGAATAAAATCACCGGCCTCCGCGCATAATTAAAAAAAGCACGGAGGTCGTTTTTTATGTCAAACAAAAAGAAAAAGATACCCAGGCTGACCGAAAAACAATACGGCGAATATCTTGCCCTTCTGCGCGCAAAGGACGGCGAAACGTGATCCCCTCCTCCCCCGCGGCGTGCCGCCGCGGGGGAATTTTTGCACATGCGGAGAGGTTTTTTTGTTGCTTATGATAAAATAGTGAACTAAATGAAAAGTTGCGGAATATAATTACCGTGCGCCTCCGTTTTCTTGACAGCTCCGCGGCGGAAGGCTAAAATCATATATGATTATCAACTGATAACTGTTAAAGGAGGACACGCAATGACGGAAAAAGAACGGACGGAACGGGCGCTTTCGCTGCTGCTGCGCATGAAGGACTGCGTGCGCAAGAGCAAGCTGCGCTCCGAAGACAACGGCAAGACCTTTTTGGTGCTGAGCAGCCTCGGCGAATACCAGACGCGCATAGGCAGGCCGGCAACGGTCTCCGAGATCGCGCACATAACGGGACTCGCGCTGCCCAACGTGAGCAGACTGCTTACGCCGATAGAGCAGCAGGGACTGATAGAGCGCGTAAAGGACGGGCGCTCGGTGAGCGTAGTGATAACCGAGCGCGGCGGTAAGGTGCTTGCCGAACAGCGCGACGTGCTGATGGACGGGCTGAACGGGGCGCTCGCCTCGCTTGGCGAGAGCGAACTCGAAACGTACTTCCGGCTTACGGAAAAGGTGTTGGAGGCGCTGGAAAAATACTGCGAAAAAGGCGAAGACGATGTTCAAACTTTATAAGAACCTTAAAGCAAAAGACTGGCTTACGGTGCTGCTGATAGTCGGCGTCACCGTAGCGCAGGTCTTTTTTACCATGCAGCTGACCGACAAGATATCCGACATAGTCGGCGCCATCCAGGCGGTAAGCACGGGCGTGCCCGGCGCCACTACGGGCGACATATGGCGGGAGGGCGGCATAATGCTCGCCTTTGCCGTGTGCACGGCGCTGTGCCAGGCGGCGGTGTGCGTTGCCGCGGCAAGGGTATCCAGCGACCTTTCGGCAACGCTGCGCAGCAGAGTCTACGCCAAGGTGGAAAGTTTTTCCGTTGCGGAAGTCAACAAGTTTTCCGCCGCGTCGCTGATAACGCGCACCACCAACGACATCCAGCAGGTGCACATGGCAAACGTGATGACGCTGCGCATGCTGATATACGCGCCGATAATGGCGATATGGGCGATATGCAAGATAAACGCTTCCAGCGCGGAGCTTACCGCGGCCACCGCGGTGGCGGTCGTGGCGCTCGTGGTCTGCATATCCGCGGTGATGCTGCTCGTGATGCCAAAATTCAAGGCGATGCAGAAACTTACGGACAGACTTAACGGCGTCACGCGCGAAAACCTTACGGGCATACGCGTGGTGCGCGCCTACAACGCCGAAAATTACCAGCAGGAAAAATTCGAAAAGGTAAACGCGGACTTCACCGCGACGCAGCTCTTCGCCGGGCGGGCGATGGCGCTGCTAAGCCCCGTGATGATGCTCGTTATGAACGGGCTCACGCTTGCCATATATTGGATAGGCGCGTCGCTGATGAACGCGGGCAAGATAGATTACCGGACGATAGTCAGCTTTATGACGCTCGCCTCGCAGGTGGTGATGGCGTTTCTGATGATGCTGATGATGTTCATACTGCTCCCCCGCGCCTCCGTTGCCGCAAAGCGCATAAACGAAGTGCTGGAAACCGAGCTTTCGATAAAAGATCCCGAAAAGGAGACGCCCGTAACGGAGTGCGGCACGGTGGAATTCCGCGACGTGAGCTTCCGCTATCCCGACGCGGACGCCGACGTGTTCGAGCACGTTTCCTTCCGCGCGGAAAAGGGGCAGACGGTGGCGTTTATCGGCAGCACGGGCAGCGGCAAATCCACCCTTATAAACCTCGTGCCCCGCTTTTACGACGCGACCGAGGGCGAAGTGCTGGTCGACGGCGTGAACGTAAAGGAGCTCAAACAGTCCACGCTGCGCGACAAGATAGGCTACGTCCCGCAAAAGGGCGTGCTGTTCACGGGGACGGTGGCGGAAAACATAGCCTTCGGCGGCAAGGCCGACCGCGAAGAAGCCGAAAAGGCGGCCGAGACGGCGGAAGCAGACGGCTTTATCGCCGAGATGGAAGACGGTTACGACAGCCGCATAGCGCAGGGCGGAAAAAACGTTTCCGGCGGACAGAAGCAAAGGCTTTCGATAGCGCGCGCCGTGGCTGCAAAGCCGGAGATAATGATCTTCGACGACAGTTTTTCCGCGCTCGATTACCGCACCGACAAGCAGGTGCGCGCCAACCTTAAAGAGCGGCTGAAAGGCGTGACCAGCCTGATAGTCGCCCAGCGCATAGGCACCATAATGGACGCCGACAAGATAATAGTGCTCGACAACGGCAAGGCCGTGGGCGAAGGCACGCACCGCGAACTGCTTGAAAACTGCGCGATTTACAGGGAGATAGCTCTTTCGCAGCTTTCGAAGGAGGAACTCGGATTATGAGACAGAGAACGACTGCGGGAGCAAAACTGAAAAAGGGCGAGTTCACCAAAAACATAAAGCGGCTGGTGCTGTTCATGCGCCCCTACTACCCCGCGATAATAATTTCGCTGATATTCACCGCCGCCTCCACCGTTATATCCATATTCGCGCCGCAGATACTCTCCGATCTGGTGAACGTGATAACGGCGAGCTTTATCCCGCCCGTCTCCCCCGTGGACATGGGCGAGCTGGGCAGGTTTGCCGTGATACTGATAGTGTTTTACGTATGCAACGCGCTGTGCACCTACGTTTCCGGCTTTATAATGACCACCGTTTCGCAAAAGATGAGCAAGGGACTGCGCACGGAGATATCCGAAAAGATAACCCGCGTGCCGCTGAAATACTGTGACGCGCACCCTTACGGCGACACCCTTTCGCGCGTGACCAACGACGTGGACACGATAGGCAACTCCATGCAGCAGGCGGTGACGATGGTCATACAGTCGGTGTTCCTGTTTGCGGGAGTGCTGATAGCAATGTTCGTAAGCTGCTGGCAGCTGGCGCTTACGGTGCTGCTGATAGTGCCCTTTATGGCGGTGCTGCTGCTCGTGATAATGAAGTTTTCGCAGCCGCAGTTCAGAAAGCAGCAGGACGAACTCGCCGTGCTGAACGGCAAGGTGGAAGAAAATTATTCGGGACAGCTGGTGATAAAGGCGTTCAATGCCGAAAAGCGCACGGGCGCCGACTTTGAAAGGAGCAACGCCCGCCTTAAAAAGGCCACCTTCCTTTCGCAGGCGCTCTCCGGCATAATGCAGCCGGCGATGACGTTCATATCTTACTTTGCGTACGCCGCAGTGTGCGTGGTGGCGGGCGTGATGATAAGCGATCCCGCAAGCGGGGTAACGTTCGGCACGCTTTCGGCCTTCCTCGTTTACGTAAACCTGTTCCAGAGCCCCCTTTCGCAGATAGCGCAGGCGGCAAACGTGCTGCAGAGCGCGGCCGCGGCGGGCGGCAGAGTGTTTGACTTCCTCGAAGAGGAGGAACTCTCCGACGAGACGGGCAAGGAATACAAGCTGACGGACGGCGTGCGCGGCGAGGTGGAATTCAGGCACGTGCGCTTCGGTTACGACGACAGCCGCGTGATAATCCCCGACTTTTCCGCAAAGGTCCGGCCCGGCTGGAAAGTGGCGATAGTAGGCCCCACCGGCGCGGGCAAGACGACGATGGTAAACCTTTTGATGCGCTTTTACGAGGTGAACGGCGGCGACATACTCATCGACGGCGTATCCGTAAAGGATATGCCCCGCGCGGAAGTGCACGACCTGTTCGGCATGGTGCTGCAGGACACGTGGATGTTCGAGGGCACGCTGCGCGACAACATAGTATATTCCAAGCAGGCCACCGAAGAGGAACTCAAAAAAGCGTGCGACGCGGCGGGCATAACGCACTACATCGCCACGCAGCCCGGCGGGCTCGACCACTACGTGGAGAACGGCGACGAGATATCCGGCGGACAGAAACAGCTTATAACCATAGCGCGCGCGATGATAGAGAACGCGCCCATGCTCATCCTGGACGAGGCCACCTCCAACGTGGACACGCGCACGGAGGAACTGATCCAGACGGCGATGGATAACCTGACGCGCGGCAGAACGAGCTTCGTGATAGCGCACAGGCTTTCCACCATAAAGAACGCCGACCTGATACTCGTGATGAGCGACGGCAACATCGTGGAGCAGGGCACGCACGAAGAGCTGATAGCAAAGAACGGATTTTACGCCGGGCTTTACAACTCGCAGTTTGCGGGCGAATAAACGGCGCATGTCATGCGTCATACGGCATAAAAACGGGGGAGCCGCCGCGTTGAAACGCGGCGGCTCCCCTTTTCGTTTTCGTAGGCACGCATATGCGGCGCGGCACATATGTCGCGAGCGCGCTTTTGCGCTTTTTGCATATATTTCCCCGCACATATGCCTTTGCCAACATATGGTATAAACGGCATTTTGCGATAAGCGGCATATCGGCGGCGGCGCATACGGGCACAGCGCGTGCGCTGCGGCGCAGCTTACAAAATAATACAGATAACGCCGCCCCTGCCCTCGTTCACCATCCGCGTGACCGCCTTTTTCAGCTTGCCGCGCGTATCCTCGCGTATGGAGCTCACCTTTGCCGCAAGCCCCTCGCGCACCATCGCGCGCAGCGATTTGCCGAAGACGTCGGTCTCCCACATGCGCTCCGGATCGCTTTCGAACCCGGCCGTCATGCTCTTTACCAGCTCTTCGCTCTGCGAGGCCTCGCCCATTATTGGGCACACCTCGCCCGTGACGTCCACCCTTATCACGTGGTAAGCGGGCGCGGACGCCTTTAATTTTATTCCGACGGAGCCGCCCTGCCGCACCGTCTGCGGCTGTTCGTAAACCATGTCGCCGTCGTCCGGGCCGACTATGCCGTAACCGTTGACGCGGGCGCAGTCAAAGGCGTCGCGCACCCTTTCGTAGCCGCGCTTGGCCTCCGACGCGGAGCTTACGTACTGCATAAGCGTATATTCGCCGTCTATCCGCTCGCCCGCTATCTCGGAGAGCATCGCAAAGAATATGCCCTCCTTTGCCGCGCACGAAAGCCTTACCTTTCCCGACGCAAAGTCGGCCGACAGCAAAACTTCTGGCGACCAGAACTCGCAGTCGCGCGTTATCCCGGCAAGCGCGGGCACGTCTTTGAACCTGTTTGCCTCCCGCGCGGCGGCGGAAACGCGTTTTATCAGCTCGGAAACGGCGGAATTGTCCTCCGGCAGAAAGCGCATCCAGCCGGGGATATCCACGTCCACGGAGCGCAGCGGAAATTCCCCCGCGAGCGCGCCGAACAGCCTTGCCGCGTAAGCTTCGTCGAATTCTTCGCGCGGGAGCCACGCGCAGACGTGCTCGCCGGAGCAGTCGTTGCCGGACAGCACCACGCACGGCCTGCCTGCGGCAAGTTCGTCCATATCGGGCCGCTCCCCGTCGAAAACGACGGCGCCGCATTCGGGCGAGAGCGGGCGCAAAGGCAGCCCGCCCGCAAGCGGGGCAAGGGCGGCAAGCACGCCTTCGGCATCCTCCCCGCACACCCCGACGGGCGCGCCGCCCAGGCGGGACATAAGTTCTTCGAAAATATTATCGGGCATATCTTCCTCCGCAATTTTTTATACAATAATCTATTGCGGCGGACGAAAAAATAGAACACCGCGCCTTTAAGGCACGGTGCGCAACATACTGTCGGCACGGGAAAAAGCCCGCAAAAAGCAGCGCCGTCAGGTCATCAGCACGTCGCGGTAAAACTCCTCCATCCCCTCCTCCGTGGGGAACACCGCAATGAAAAACGTGTTGCCCATTGCCGCGGAAAGCGCGTAGGGGATGCGGTCTACCACCTTGATGTTTGCGGCATACTTACGCACGATCTGTTCGTCGGAATAATAAAACGCCTTGCCGTCGCGCCTGCCCGCGTAGGCGCAGAAATTCCTTTCCCCGCAGGTCACGAGCGTGCTGTCGTAAGCTATCATGTCCGCCCAGATCTTGTAAACGTCCGTGCCGTTGGCGTAATTCATCATGTCGGGCGTGAATCCGCCGCACGGGCGCATGTTTACTTCCAGCGCCACCACGTCGCCCTTTTTGCCCAGGCGCTGGTCCTTGGTCAGGCGGAAAAATTCAAAGTGGACGAAACGGCTCTTTACGCCGAAAGCCTTTACCGTGCGCCTGCCGGCATCTTTTACGTCGGGCGCGAGCTCGTTTACTATATAATAGATACTGTTGTCGCCGTTGTTCACTATGTCCATTATGGAGAAGGGCGTAACGTTGCCCGTTTCGAACAGCGGCTCGCCGCGGCTGTCGATTATCGCGTCGTAAGAGTTTACCTCCGCCTCCACGAACTCCTCCATTATATATTCCGCGGGCGGTTTTGCGGCAAAGAACTCGTCGAGGTCGGCGTCGGACGAAAGTTTGAAAGTATCGTTGGCGCCCACGCCGTTGTCCGGCTTGACTATCACGGGATAGCCGTATTCGGCAATAAACTTCCTGCACGTTTCGATATCCTCCGCAATGCAGTATGCCGCCGTCGCGACGCCCGCCTTTTTGTAATACTCCTTCATGCGGGACTTGCGCTTTACGCGCGGCATGTCGGAAACGTGGAAACCGCTCGGCACGTTGAAGTCGGTGCGCAGCGCAGCGTCGCGCTCCAGCCAATATTCGTTGTTGCTTTCGATGAAGTCTATCCTGCCGTACCTGAACGCGAAGTAAGCCGCGCCGCGGTAGACCTCGTCGTAATTTTCCAGCGTGCTCACCTTGTAATATTCGGTGAGGCTGTCCTTTACTTCGGGCGCGAGCGCCTCGTAAGGGCAGTCGCCTATGCCCAGCACGTTGAAGCCGTTGCGCATAAGCTCGCGGCAGAACCTGTAATAGTTGGTGGGGAAGTTAGGCGAAACAAAAATAAAATTTTTCATGTTTTTTCTCCCGAAAAGACGCCCGCAGCGGCGCCGTTATCGCATTGAATGCGGCATATGTGCAGCCGTTTTAATAGTCGAGCAGCCTCGGCAAAAAATAAGACGCCTGCGCGAACCACCAATCCCAATCGTGGCGGCTGTCGCCGCCCCAGACGTCCGTCCACGCCTCTATGCCCTTTGCTTTAAGCGTTTCCGCAAAGCGGAGCGTGCTTTCCAGCGTTTCGTTTTCCCACGCGCCCCGCCCGACGCACAGCACTATGCGTGAGGCGTTGTATTGCGCGATGTACGGGTGATCGGCGGGCATGCCGGCAATGAACTGCTGCGGCGAATTGTTGTAAGTGAGGTCGTCGTGATAATCGCCCGTGATATATTCCAGCGTGTATATGCCGCTGAGCGCCATGAGCGCGTCGAATTTTTCCGGAAACCGGAAAAACAGGTTGGCGGCGTGCAGCGCGCCCAGGCTGAGCCCGCAGACCATAAAGCGTATGTTCCAGCCGTTTGCGCGCTCGTTTATCCCGGAAAAGCAGGGGAGCGCCTCGTGCACGACGAAGTTTATCCACGCCTCGTAACGCTCCATCCGCGCGCGCGGACTATCCTGCGCGAACAGCGATCCGCCGTCCGGACTGTCTATGGTGAAAACCTGAATGCGCCCCTGCTCTATGTATGGCGCATAGACGTTTATCATGCCGAGATCTTCGAATTCGAAAAAGCGCCCGCATTGGCAGGGGATAACGAGCACGGGCTTGCCGCCGGAGCCGTAGACCTTGTATTCCGCGTCGCGCCCCAGCCTGCCGCTGTAAAATTTTCCGTAAGTTGTCTGCATCGTTCCCCTCCCTTCCGCGGCGCGTCAGAAGCCGAGCGCCGCCATGAACACCGGGACCTGCTTTTCCCACGAAGCCTCGCTGTGGGTGCCGCCCGGCACTATGCGCGAAGTAACGCACACGCCGCGGTTGATGAGGTCCTCGGTAAACCGCGCGAACAGGGCGCGCTGCCCCTCGTGATTAGCAAATTCGCGGCTGCCGTAGTCCATGTATATCTGCGTGCCCCTGCCGAACCGCGCCGTCCTGAGAAAAGAGGGAAGCGTGCCGCCCACCCAGAGGCTGGGCGAGAGCGCCGCCCCGCGCGAAAAGTACCTGTTGTAAGCGGCAAGCGCGTACAGCGTCATAAGTCCGCCCATCGAACTGCCGCCCACCGCCGTGTTGAGCCTGTCCGGCAAGGTGCGGAAGCCGGCGTCTATGCACGGCTTGAACTCCTTTACCAGCCATTCCATATATTTTTTGCCCCTGCCGCGGATAAAAGTGCCGTCCGGCAGGGTGAAATTCACCGGCGAATATTCTTCCAGCCTGCCGTTGCCATCGGTATTGCACTCCACCGCCGCAACGATGAGCCGCGTGTCCGTGTAATCGAGGTAATCGGCAAGCCGCCAGCTGTGGCCGTAAGTCGCCTCTTCGTCGGAAAACAGGTTGTGCCCGTCGAACATGTACATCACGGGGTAGCGTTCTTCGCTCTCCCCGTAACCGGAGGGCAGATATACGTAAGCTTTGCGCGTGCGCCCGCCCGTAAGCTGCGGTATGGCGATATCCCATCTTTTTATCATATGCGTGCCTCGTATGCGCGTCAGCCAATGCAGCTCTTTACGAACGCGAGCAGGTCGGCCGTGACCTCCTCCCTGCAAAAATCGTTCAATATCTCGTGCCGCGCGCCTTTATACAGCGCGAGCCGCGGTTTGAGCCCCGCCTTTTTGTACTCCCCGTAAACCTTGCGCACGCCCTTGCCGAAGTCGCCCACGGGATCGTCCTCGCCGGAAACTATAAGCAGCGGCAGATCCTCGGGCGCGGCGGCGAACGCTTTTTTCGAGCACGCCTTGCCTATCACGGAAAACAGCCCGGAATAGCCGCCGCAGGTGAATCCGAAGCCGCACAGCGGATCGGCAACGTAAGCGTCGGCGTTGTCTCCGTCGGCGGACAGCCAGTCGCAGGGCGTCCTTACGGGGCGGAAACGCCTGTTGTAGCCGCCGAACGCCAGCTTTTTTATCAACCCGCTCTTGTAAGTTTTGCCGCGCAGAGCGCCCGTAACGGCGCTTACCGCCTTGCCCGCGCCTATGGTAAAGGCGTCTTTGAAGCCCGTGCCCATAATTACGGCGCCGGCAAGTTCCCGCCCGAAACGGGAGATATACACGCGGCAGAAAAACGAACCCATGCTGTGCCCCATCAGAACGACGGGCGCACCGGGCGCGAGCCGTTTTGCGCGCAGCGTAAGGGCGCGAACGTCCTTTAACACGAACTCGTCGCCGCCATCGGGAAAGTGGCCGAGCTCGCCCTCGTTTGCCGTAAGCCCGTGGCCGAGATGATCCTCCGCACACACGAGTATGCCCTGCGCCGCCGCAGCCCTTGCAAACGCGTCGTAACGCGCGGCGTATTCCTCCATTCCGTGTATTATCTGCAACACCGCCGCAGGCTCGCCCTCCGGCCGCCATATAACGGCATGAACGGTGTGCTCCCCGTCTGCCGAGGGATAGAACAAGTCCTCCATTCCGCTCCTTCGGGGCAATGTATAATTATACAAATTATATCACCGTAAAACGCCTTTTGCAAGCATATTACGCGATATTTTGCCCCATTGATATGAAAATTTATACAAATTCTTTGAATAATCTCAGATTATCGGGAGTTATGGCGCGCTCGCCGCGCTCTATTTCGTGCACGGCGGAAACGACGGTCTCGTTGAGCGTTGCCGGGCGGCACACCCTGCGGCCGTAATCCACCGCCACCCCGTTTATGTAATCTATCTCGCACGGCTTGCCTGCGCTCAGATCGCAGTACATGCCGGAGATTATGTCGCGGTGCTTTTTCATCGCCACGGGAATAACATGGTAGGATATCCACTTTTTAAGCGCGGTGCGGTAACCGAGGATGGCGACCACGTCGTGCCCCTGCACGGGGGCGGGCTTTATGCCGCACGCCACCGCCACGTCGAAACACTCTTTGAGCACCGCCTGCGCGACCTTGCGGGCATACTTATCGTCGCATATCTGCCCGAAAGTGTAGCCCGTGAGCGCCGAAACGCCCGAAAAGGCGCAGTTTATCGTGAGTTTGGACCAGCGCGCACCGATAAAGTTCTTTTCCGTGGTGACTTTGCCCATGAGCGACAGTATCCCGCTTACGTCTTTCAGCTTTTCGCCGTTGCCGTAAAGCGTGCCCAGGGCAAATTCCAGCGCGTCCGTGCTCGTGGTCAGGCGCGCTTCGCCCCTGCCCAGAAAGGTGGCTCCCCACGAAACGGCGCAGCCGCAGCAGCGGTCTTCGCCGACGACTTCGGCAACGGAGGGTTCGGGCAAACCGTTCTGCAAGGTGCACACTACGCCGTCTTTTGCAACGTGCGGCAACAGAAAGCGCAGGACGTCGCCGTTGGCGCGCTGTTTTGTCATCAGCAGGATAACGTCGTAAACGCCCTCCATTTCTTCGGGCAGCAGCGCGCTTACCGGCACGGTGAAGTCAGCCCCGCCGCAGACGTGCGCCCCGCCCGATTTAAGCGCGGAAACGTGCTCTTTGTTGCGCGAGATCAGATCTATCCGCCCGCCGTTTTTAGTGACGTATGCGCCGAGCACCGTGCCCATGGCGCCCGCGCCGTAGATGGCAGCCCTCATTTCAGTCCTCCCTTTTTGTTATTATCTTTTTAAGGCCTTTGAAAAACCTGCCGTTGCACATATCGATAAATCCGTGCGCCTGCGCGAGGTCGAACTGCGCGAACTGCATTGCGGAGCGCACCGTAAGATACCTGAAAGTCAGCAGTGCGGTCTGCTTTTTGCTCGTGCAGTAAAAGTCCGCGGCGCGGTATAAAAGCCTGCCGAACAGTCCCCTCGCGCGCTTTAAGCCTATCACGGGGGTGTACATGTTCACCGTTATCCTGCCGCGCTCTTCCGCGGGCGGAACGGCGGAATCGCTCTTTACCTGCACGACCAGCCTGCGGCGGCGCTCCTCGCCCTCGCCGGGGCGCTGCGGCGCGGCGCCGTTTACCGTCATCTCTCCGAACAGGCGCAGATCGCGCGAAGACGAGCCCACGGCAACGCCGTATCTGCCCGAATAAGTTACGAACCTGCCGTCCTCTTCGACGTAAACGGCCAGCACCTGCCTGTCGACCGGCACGAAAACCGCCCGCTCCTCGCCGGGAGCGAGAGTGACCTTTGCATAGCCGAGCAGCTTGCGCACGGCCACGGCGTGCCCGCAGTCGGGCTGCGAAACGTAGACCTGCGCCACTTCCGCAGCGGTAACGGAGCCTACGTTCCTTACCCTGAAAGCCACGCCGCTCTCCGTTGCCGAAAGGCGGGAATATTCGAACGAGGCATACGAAAGCCCGTGTCCGAAGGGGTATTTTACGGGCAGGTCGGCCGCGTCGAACCAGCGGTAACCCACAAGGATATCCTCTTTACAGCGGCATATATATGGATCTTTTGCATAACTGTCCGCGCAGGCAACGTCCTCCCCGCGCAAAGGGAAAGTCTGCGCGAGCTTGCCGCAGGGAACGGCGTCGCCGCACAGCAGCCTTGCAAGCGCGCCGCCCGTGCCCGCCCCCGTGAGCGGGAGATAGAGCACCGCGGAACACATCCCGTCCCACGAGGCGTCCACCGCCGAACCCGCGCACAGCACGACGACCGGGCGGATGCCCTCCGCGGACAGGGCGCGCAGCAGCTCCGTCTGGCACGCGGGCAGGAACAGATCACTTCTGTCGCCGCCCTCCGCGTCGTCGTTTTCCGTAAGCCCCATGAACAGCACGACGTTTTCCGCCGTCCTTGCCGCCGCAAGCGCGCGTTTGCGCAGCCGCGCGGAGGACCTTCCGTTGCCGTTGTAACCTTTTTCGCACGCAGTCACCACGAACTTTTCGCTCAGGCAATGGATAATGTCGTCCACCACCTGCGCGTTCACGTGCGAAGAGCCGCCGCCCTGAATGTAAGGCTGCTCCGCGGCCGCGCCGAGCACGGCGACCGAAGCGCCCTTTTTTAACGGCAGCGCGCCCTCGTTTTTGAGCAGCACGGCGCATTTTTCTGCGGCGGAGCGCGCAAAAGCCAGGTGCTCCGCGGGATCGAACGCCGTCTTTTCCGTGCGGGCGTATCTGCCGGCAAACCTGCCGATGCGCTCCGCGCAGGCGTCCACGTCCGCCAAAGCAAGCCTGCCCTCCGCCATCGCCTTTTTAAGCTCGTCCGGGGTGAACTTGCAGCCCGGCATCTCCAGATCTTCGCCCGCGCGCACGCCCGCCGCACGGTCGTAAGTGCCCGTCCAATCGGACACGACTATGCCGTCGAAGCCCCATTCGCCGCGCAATATGCCCGAAATAAGGCTTTCGTTTTCCGAACAATACACGCCGTTTACCCTGTTATAAGCGGTCATAACCGCGCCCACGCCCGCCTTTACGGCGCGCTCGAACGGGGCGAGATATACCTCGCGCAGGGCGCGTTCGGACACCTCCATCGAAACGACGGTGCGCGCAAATTCGCGGCTGTTGCAGGCAAAATGTTTTACGCAGCACGCAACGCCCTTGCTCTGCACGCCGCATATATATTCCGCCGCGAGCATGCCCGCAAGCAATTCGTCCTCCGAAAGGTATTCGAAGTTCCTGCCGCACAGGGGGTTGCGCTTTAAGTTCACGCCCGGGCCGAGCAGCACGTTCACGCCGAAGCCCGCCGCCTCCTCGCCGAGGCGTTCGCCCATGCCGCGGGCAAGCTCCGTATCCCACGAACAGCCGAGCGCCGCCAGCGTGGGGAAGCACGTTGCGGGCATGGCGCCTTCCAGCCCCAGATTGTCGGACGCCTTTTCCGCCTGCACGCGCAGGCCGTGAGGGCCGTCGGAAAAGCGCAGCGAGGGGATGCCGAGCTCTTCGCAGGCGTTTGAGTTCCAGAAATCGCGCCCCGTTAAAAGGGCGAGCTTTTTTTCGGTGAGGTTTTCCTTCGTCTTATCCATACTTAAAGTTTACCACAGTTTGCCCGCGATTGCAACAGGCGGGCGCATAATACGGCGCATTTGCGCCATACTTATTTGCAAGGAGAGTGGTTTATGATAATTGCCAACTTTTTAGCCTATATTCTGTGCATTATAGGCGCGCTGAACTGGGGCCTTTACGGCATATTCGACTTTAATCTGGTGAGCTGGATATTCGCCGGCCCCCGCACGGCGGGCGCGATAACGCTTTACGTTATAATTGCGGTGGCGGCGGTATGGCTGATAATCTCCCCCATAATAACGGGACACGGCCTGCGCCTTTCTTCCGACGACCGCGTAGAACGCGCGCACAGATGACAACTTTAAGGGCGCGGCTTTTTGCCGCGCCCCGTTGTTTTTATTGCCCGCTTTTATCCTTTAAGCGCTCCATGAGCGCGGGAGCGCAATCCGCGGTCAGTTTGAGCAGTTCGGTCATCCTTGCCGCGTTCTCCTCTCCTATCTCCTCTATATACATCCCGAAATAGCCGGCAAGAAAGGCGTGCTTCCGTTCGAGGCAGTTTACGCCCGCCTCCGTTGCGGTAACGTTTACCCTGCGCCTGTCGCCCTCGTCCGTGCTCATATCTACGTAGCCCTTTTCGCGCAGGGAGCGCAGCACGTTGGCGGTGCGGGCGCGGCTGACGCGCATCGCCTCGCTTATCTCCGAAGGCGTGCACGCGCCCCTGTGCATCGCGATATATTCCAGCGCCGCCGTTTCGCCCACCAGAAATTCGCCCAGGTAAGGCATTATTTCGAGTTTATACATGCGCCAGAGCTGTTCCATGAACGCCTCGCACAACGCGTCTTTCTCCATAGACATACCTCTTTCGTGCCCGTCACTCGTTGGATTTGAGCGATTCGGCCATATTTATTTTATAAAGCTTTATAAGCATGAACGCATATACCACCACGGCAAAGCCGAGCGTTATCACGAACGACCAAAGGAAGCTGAGCGGCAGTATTTTGGGCACGAACATCATCATCACGCTGTTCACCCTTGCCGCAACGAACATGTGCAGCAGCCAGCCGCCCAAAAGCCCGAACAGCGCGCCTACTATGGTAAGGATGGCGCTTTCGCGGTAGATATAGCCCGCCGTCTCCCACTTGGTGTAGCCGAGCACGCGCAACGTGGCTATCTCCCTGCGGCGCTCGTCTATGTTGATGTTGGTCAGGTTGTACAGCACTATCGCCGCGAGCGCGCCCGCCGACACCACGAGTATGAGTATTACGAAGCCCATCGTTTCGTTGAGCGCGTCGAAGGAGCGGATCGTGGTGTAAGCAAATTCCACGCCGGAAACTTCCGGATCGGACAACAGCTTTTCGGCGTCCTTATCCATGGCGGCCTCGTTGCTGCCGTAACCATATTTTACGAGATAGGTGTTAGGCGACGTGTTTGCCGTGCCGCCGGCGGCCTTTACCGCCGCCTCGAAGTTTGCCTTGCTCATATACGCCACCGAACCGGTGTAATTTTCGCACACGGCGGAAATTTCGAGTTCGAGCGAAACTCTGTCCGCGGTGACGTAAGTTATGGCGTCGCCCTCTTTAAGGCCGTAAACTATGGCAATGTTTTCGGGGATTATTATGCCTTCGCGCTCCGCGTCTATCGCCTTGCCGGAGCGGCGGTAATGCAGGCTTACGAAGTCGGAGAACCGCTCGTTTTCGACGAGGAACATATCCACCGACTCGCGCGAGTCGCCGCCGTTTATCTCCAGCCTGCCGTTCTCCGAATAGACGTCCGTATAATCGTCCTCTTCCAGCGCGCCGAGGTAAGCTTCCAGCTCCTCGCCCGCGCCCGCCTCCTGCGAGGCGGAGTGGCTTATCACGGTGTCGTAAAACATTATGTCGCCGTACTGTTCCTTTGTTACCTGCTCCACGCTGTCGCCGAGGCCGAAGCCCGTGAGCATGAGCGCCGTGCAGCCCATTACGGAGATTATGGTGAGCACCATGTTCTTTTTATAGCGGAATATGTTGCGGATGGTCGCCTTCCATTTGAACTTTATGCGCTTCCACACGGGGGTGCAGCGCTCTAAAAGGATGCGCTTGCCGGGCTTGGGCGCCTTGGGCTGCATGAGCACGGAGGGGCGCTCCTTGGTGGTGGTGCGGCAGGCAAACACCGTTACCGCTATCGTAAGCGCCAGCGAGCCGAACACGACGGCAAGCGCCAGCCACCACGAGAACCCGAGGTAGAGTTCGGGCAGGAAATACATCGTCTTGTAGGCGTTCCAGAATATCGTGGGCATTATGGAAAAGCCCAGCAGGATGCCCACCACCACGCCTATTACGCACGCCAGCGAACAATAGATGAGGTATTTGGACATTATCGTGCCCTCGTTATACCCCAGCGCCTTTAACGTGCCTATCTGCATGCGGTCTTCTTCCACCATCTTGGTCATGGAGGTGAGCGCCACCAGCGCCGCCACCACGATGAAGAATATGGGGAATATGCCCGCGATGTCCTCCACCTTTTCCACGTTCATGTCAAAGCTGACGTAGCTGACGTTGGTGCTTGCGCGGTCGAGCATCAGCCAGCTTGCTCCGCCGGCCATAGGCTGAAGCATGGAACCGACCAGGGGCTTTTCCGCCGCCTCCTCTAT
>CALVLW010000064.1 GCA_944341315.1 uncultured Clostridia bacterium | reverse complement strand
TGCTGGGAGTAAAGGTTTATGGGAACTGCATAACGGCATATGACAGCCAACCCATTCACCGCGGAGGCCGCAGTTTTGCGGATAAACCTGCTGCCGGGCGCAAGCTCGGCACAGAGTAGCCTGCCTTGAGTGATGCCGGCGGATAACGGAACAGGCGCTTGCGGTGCGGCCACACCGCCTGCCGCCATTGCTGTTTGAAATCGGTTTTGCAAAAGAGGATAAACCCTGTTTCGGCTGTCAAGGAAAGCTTCTAGACTGTTAAAGTATTAGAGATTACGGTGTGGACTCAGTGGCGATTCGGTTGCGTAACGGGAGACTTTACGACCGTGCCCTTAAAAGGAAACTGCTCTTTCGGCGACGGGGAGCGGGCACGCGGGGAAATCCTACCGAACCTTAAGCCGCAAAGTTTATTTAATATAAGCCACTACATATTTACCTTTTACGCACACTGAGTTGTGCGTATTTTTTTAGGATAATGGAAGAAAATACGCGGCAGCCGCGGCCGGAAGAGCCGCAGGCGGAAGAAAAAGAAAAACAAATAAAAAGGCGCAGGGACAAAAAGAAGAAGCGCATGCCCGTGTGGCTAAGCTGGGGACTTACGATACTCGTGCTGTCGTTCGTGCTGAGCGTGCTGTTCGGCTTCCTTACGGAGATAACCATAAACGACAGTTCTATCTACCTGTGCATAGTCGTATTGCTCGTGCTGCTCGTTCTCAACGTCGGCTGCGACATAATAGCCAACGCCGTGCTCTCCTGCGATATCGACGGTTTTAACGCCATGGCGTCAAGAAAGATACGCGGCGCGCGGCGTGCGGTAACGTTCTGCAAAAATTCCGAAAAGATAGCAAGCATATTCTCCGACGTCATAGGCGACATCTGCGGCATAATCAGCGGTTCCGCCGGCGCCGTGCTTGCAGGGTACTTTATGGTGAACGACTCGGTAGAAGGAATGGTGATATCCATTGCGATAAGCGCCGTAATCGGCGCGCTTACCGTTGGCGGAAAAGCGTTCGGCAAGCCCATTTCCATAAAGTATAACAGCAAGATCGCTTTCGGATTTGCAAAATTCACTACGTTTTTCGTAAAAGAAAAGTGACTTTTTTGGTGTGATCATGACGGACGGTGTTACGGGCGCGCGGCTCCGGGCGATGAGCTACGAAGAGCTCGAGGCGCTCTGCGAGCGGCTGCGCAAAAAGATAATTGAATCGGTAATGGCGAACGGCGGGCACCTTTCTTCCAATCTCGGAATGGTGGAACTTACCGTCGCGCTGCACTACGTTTTCGACTTCCCGAAAGATAAGGTGGTGTTCGACGTGGGGCACCAGTGTTACGCGCACAAGATGCTCTCCGGCAGGATGGACGGATTTGCAAGGCTGCGCAAACGCGGCGGGCTTTCCGGCTTTCCAAAGCGCGAGGAGAGCGTTTTCGACTGTTACGACACGGGCCACGCGGGCACATCCGTTTCCGCCGCGATGGGGCTTGCCAAGGCGCGCGATCTTTCCGGAAGCGATCATTTCGTTATAGCGGTGATAGGCGACGGCTCGTTCAACAACGGGCTGGTTTACGAGGCGATAAACAATCTTAAGCCGCTCAGAACGAACATACTTGTGATAATAAACGATAACGGCATGTCCATATCTCCCACCGTGGGCAGCATGCACGACTATCTCGAAATGCTTGCGGCGGATTCCGTGGAGGAGAAACACCGGGCGCGCAGGGCGGATATATTCGAAAAATTCGGGCTTGATTACGACGGCGTTTACGACGGCAACGACCTGCGCGTCATGATAGAGCGCCTTACCGAAATAAAGGAAAAACTTAAAACGCAGTCGGTGATACTGCACGTTCTAACGAAAAAGGGCAAAGGTTACAGTTTTTGCGAGGAAAATCCCGAGGCGACGCACGGTATAGGGGCAAAGCCCGCGCTCGAATATTCCGAGGTGCTCGGCAGAGAGCTGTGCGCGCTTGCGGAAAAGGACGGGCGCATAACGGCGGTCACGGCCGCGATGACGGGCAGCTTGGGGCTTTCCGGCTTTTTTGAAAAGTTTCCGGAGCGCGCCTTCGACGTCGGCATCTGCGAGGAGCATGCCTCGGTGCTTTGCGCCGCGCTTGCCGCCGAAGGATATAAGCCTTATTACGCGGTGTACTCGACTTTCCTGCAACGTTCGTTCGACGAGATAGTGCTGGACGTGTGCAGTCAGGGCCTGCCCGTAACGTTCTGCATAGACCGCGCCGGCATATCGGGCGCGGACGGCGAAACGCATCAGGGCGTGTTCGACCTGTCCTTTCTTTCTTTCATCCCCGGGCTTACGATAGCGGTGCCCAAGGACTGCAACGAATTTGCCGAAATGCTGCGCTTCAGCGGCACGTTCGGCGCTCCGCTGGCAATAAGGTATCCCCGCTCGTGCGGGCATACGTTCGGCAGCGTTATGCCCGTGGTGCCCGGCAGCTGGGAAAAGCTGGAGGGTGGCGACGGCAGGGTGGTCATCCTTGCATGCGGCGAACGCGCCGTTGCGCGAGCTTACGCCGTGCGCGGATTGCTCGAGGCCGACGGTATCGCGCCTGCGCTTGTTAACGCGCGCTTCGTAAAGCCGCTCGACGAAAGCATGCTCGACGGGTTTGGCGAAAGTCTGATAGTCACCATGGAGGATAACGTTCTTGCAGGCGGTTTCGGTTCGCTCGTGACAGAAAGGTTTGCAGACCGCCCCGGCAAGCTTGTCAAGTGTTTCGGCTACGGCGACAGGTTCATAGAGCAGGGCGGAATAGACGAGCTTATGGACGATTACGGGCTCTCTCCTGCGGAGATAGCCGCGTACATCAGAGAGCGCATATGAGATTGGATAAATATGCAGCGGGAAAGTACGGCTCCCGCAGTAAGGCGGCCGCCGCGATAGAGCGCAGCTGCGTGCTCGTGAACGGCGTCGCGCGCCCCGCCTCTTACGACGTAAAGGAGGGCGACTGCGTTACTTATACCGAAGAGAACGTGAGTTTTGTCTCCGCCGGCGGATATAAACTTTATAAGGCGCTCTGCGATTTCGGGGCGGACGTCGGCGGCAAAACGTTTGCCGACATAGGCGCGAGCACGGGAGGCTTTACCGACTGCCTGCTCAAAGCCGGCGCGAGCAAAGTATATTGCATAGACGTAGGCGAAAGCCAGCTCGATAAGAGCCTGCTCGGCAAAAACGTTACGGTCATAGACAATTTCAACGCCCGCGAGCTTTCGGCGGATATGTTTGCAGAGCCGCCGGACGGCGCTACGATAGACGTGAGCTTTATTTCGCTCACCTACGTTCTCGGTGCCGTTGCGTCCGTGCTTAAAGACGGCGGGACGGTGTTTGCCCTGATAAAGCCGCAGTTCGAATGCGAGGGCAGGAACGTGGGCAAAAACGGCATTGTCCGCGGCGCCGAACGGCACAGGGCGACACTTGCAAAGATATACGAAAATGCCGCCGCCTGCGGTCTTGCGCCCGTAAAACTTACCTCTGCGCCGGAGCGCAAGGGTAAAAATCTGGAGTACGTCGCAATGCTCGTAAAGGGAGGCGATCCGCTGCCATTCGACAGGCTCGTCGCCGGTGTTAAACTGTGAGCCGCAAGCATAAATTTGCAAAAAAATAAATATTTATAAAAAAGTCCGCAAAAACTTTGCGGACTTTATTGCATATTTGTATAAAACGATGTATAATAAAGCCGTTATGAATGTAGGCATATACGTCAACAGAAAATACCTGCCCGAGGATTACGGCGGTCTTTACCGTTCTGTCGGCGCAAAGCTCGGCTCCTGCGGCATCGGTTGCCGCGAAGTCGCGTCCGTCGGCGAGCTCGACGGTATAGACGTGCTTGCCGTGCTCGGCGGCGACGGCACGATCCTTACCGTTGCTTCCGAATGCGCGCGCCGCGGGATAAAGATCATGGGCGTCAATTACGGGCACATGGGTTTTCTGGCGGAGTTCGAGCAGGAGAAGATGGACGACGCGGTGGCGCTGTTATGCGGCGGCAATTACGCAACGGAAAAGCGCAGCATGCTGAACGTGGAGATAGGCGGCAGAAATTACCTCGCGCTCAACGACCTCGTGGTGCACCGCAGTATATACGGAAACAAATACAGCAACACGATAAACCTTTCGGCGGCGATAGACGGTTCGCTCGTGGACAATTATTTTTCCGACGGGATAATCGTCAGCACGCCAACCGGATCTACGGCTTATTCTCTTTCCGCCGGCGGTTCGGTGCTCACGCCCGACCTCGACGCGTTTCTGCTTACGCCGCTTTGCGCGCATTCGCTGCACTCCAGGCCGATAGTATATTCCGGCAGGTCGGAGCTTGTGATCCGTTACGAAAAGGAAAACACCGCCGTAAACGTTTCGGTAGACGGCATAGTTATAGGCGAGTTCAAGGGCAGCATGACTGCCAGGGTGACCAAATCCGAACACTTTACCGAGTTCATAGTTTCGGGTAAAGTTAATTTCTTTGATAAACTGCTGTCGAAACTCAGCAAATGGAGCAGATAAGTGTACAGAAACGCAAGGCAAGCCAAGATACTCGAAATAATAGGCAGGCAGGAGATCGAAACGCAGGAAGAGCTGTGCGCCGAACTCAACAAACTCAACTTCAACGTCACGCAGGCGACCGTTTCGCGCGACATAAAGGAGTTGAGGCTTTATAAAGTTGCGGGTTCCGCAAAAAAATACAGATACGTCGGGCTGGACGGCGCTCAGGAAGAGCTTAGCCCGCGCATGCTCAACCTTTTCCGCGAAAGCGTGTTGAGCATCAACCACGCCAATAATATTATAGTAATAAAAACGCTGCGCGGCAACGGTCAGGGCGGCGGTTCGTTCGTCGATTCGCTGCAGATAAGCGAAGTCATCGGCTGCGTTGCCGGCGACGACACCGTTATAGTCATCGTCAACAGCAACGAGAATACTCCCGTCGTTGCGGAAAAACTCAGGGAATATCTTTTGTAAGCGGTATGCTTGAAAGGCTGGCGATCAAAAACGTAGCGCTGATTGACGGCGCGGACATAGAGTTCTGCCCGGGCTTGAACATCCTTTCGGGCGAAACGGGTTCCGGAAAATCGGTCATACTCGATTCGCTAAATTTCGTGCTCGGCAGCAAGGCGGATAAAAACATGATCCGTTACGGCGCGGAAGAGGCTTTCGTCCGCGCCGAATTTTCCGTGCCGCAGGGAAGCGCTGCGGAAAAGGCGCTCGGATTGCTCGACATCGAGTGCGACGGCGAGATCGTCATCACGCGCAGGTATAATTCCGAAGGCAAGGGCGCGATAAAGATTAACGGCAACACGGTGAACGCCGGCATGTTGAAAGGCGTCACCCGCCACCTCGTAGACGTTTACGGACAGAGCGAGCACTTTGCGCTGCTGAGCGAATCCGCCCAGCTTAGCGTTATAGACGGGCTGTGCCGTCTTTCCGTGCCGCTCAAAGCAAAGCTCGCTTCGCTCATTGCGGAAAAAATGGAATGCAGAGCCGATCTGCAAAAGTTGGGCGGCAACGGCTACGAACGCGCTTCGCGGCTCGATCTGCTGTCTTATCAGATAAAGGAGATCGACGCGGCGGAGCTTGTCCCTGGCGAAGAGGAGGAGCTTGTTGCAAAGCGCCGTATAATCGAAAATACCGAAAAGATCGCCTCGTCCTTAGGCGGCGCGCTCTCCGCGCTAGAATCCGACGGCGGCTGCGCGGACGGCGTTTCCGCCGCGCGCAGGCTTATGGCCGGCGTGTCGGAGTTCGGCGAGGACTATTCGGCGGTAGCCGACAGGCTTGAATCGGTGGCTGCCGAGTTGCAGGATATCGCCGGCACTCTGTCCGATATGGCGGAGGGGCTTGAATTCGACGAAGAGGAGGCGCGCAGGGTAGAGGACAGGCTGCACCTGATACGCGCGCTGAAAAAGAAATACGGCGCCGATGTGGAAGGAATACTCGCGTTCCGCGCCAAAGCCGGCGAAGAATACGACATGCTCTGCGACGGCGAAGAGCTTGCGGAAAAACTGAATGCACGCATTACCGAACTCGACGACGCCGTTTACGCCGTCTGCCTCGAACTCACGCAGGCAAGGAAGGCCGCCGCGCAGAAATTCTGCAAGGACGTAGTTGCGCAGCTTAAAACGCTGAATATGTCGGCCGCCCGTTTCGACGTGGCTTTCGAAGATTACGACAGGCAGACTGCCGACCTCGACGGTGCGGGCGGCGTCGATAAGATATCGTTCATGTTTTCGGCAAACGCCGGCGAGCCGTTAAAACCGCTGAGCAAGGTCATAAGCGGCGGCGAGCTGAGCCGCTTCATGTTGTCCATAAAAGCGTGCCTGAAAGATCTCAACGGCATTTCCACTTACGTTTTCGATGAGATCGACGCGGGCATCAGCGGGATAACGGCACACAGCGTCGCGCAGAAATTCGTCGCCATAGCGGAAAACACGCAGATAATAGCCGTTTCGCATCTGCCGCAGATATGCGCCGCGGGCGAAAAGAACTTTCTGATAAGCAAGACGGAGCGCGGCGGCTCTACCGTAACGGAAGTTGCGCCGCTTACAGGGGAAGGTAAGATAGGCGAGATAATAAGGCTCACCGGCGGAGGAAATACCGAGGCTGCGCGCAGGCACGCCGAAGAACTTATCGCTCAATATAAAAAGTAATTTACGGGTTCCCTGCGGGGCGCCCGTTTTTTATATGCAAAAAATCGTATAGAAAACGTATTGCGGCGCAAAATATTTATATGTTGGGCGTAAGAAAGACATTGGTAAGATTTTTTGCAACCGCGGCAGTCGCCGTATGCGGAGCCTGCGCGTTTTCCGGAAGCGCATCCGCAAAGGAATACGACCTGTATCTCGGCGGATTTCCTGCGGGGTTTATGCTTGAAACTTCCACCGTGGAAGTTGTCGGCATCTTCGACGTGATGAGCGAAAACGGGCTCGTGTCGCCCGCCAAAGCCGCAGGCATACGCACCGGCGACGTTATACTTTCCGTAAACGGGAACGATGTAACGAGCAGCGAAGCGCTCACGGATATGCTGGACGGACTGAAACGCGCCGAAGTGCGCGTGCTGCGCGGCGGCGAAGAGCTGCAGCTTTCGCTTGAACCGGTAAAGGACGTTACTAACGGCAGGACGCGCGCCGGCGTGCTGGTGCGCGACAGCGTGAGCGGCGTCGGCACGGTGACCTATATAGACAAAGCGTCGGACAAATTCGGTTCGCTCGGCCACCCCGTAACGGACGGCGAAGGCAACGTGACGGGAATAAACGGCGGAACGCTGTATAAGTGCGTGATATACGACGTAAAGCGCGGCGTGCGCGGAACACCCGGCGAGCTTAAAGGCGCCTTTGAAAACAGCCGCGAGCTTGGCAATATAGCCGTCAATTCCGCGAGCGGAGTATTCGGCACGCTGAGCGAAAATTGCGACTTAAGCGGACTTGTTCCCGTAAAAAAAGGCAATATATCCGAGGTGACTCCCGGCAAGGCGGTAATATATTCCACGGTGGAGGCAGACCGCACCGAGTGCTACGATATCTCCATCGTCAAAGTGGACAAATATAATCGCGAAAACAAAAATTACGTAATAAAAATAAACGATCCGGACCTGATTTCGGCAACGGGCGGGATAGTGCAGGGCATGAGCGGCAGTCCCATCGTGCAGAACGGCAAGCTTGTCGGCGCCGTCACGCACGTGTTTATAAACGATCCCACGCGCGGCTACGGGATATCTATAGACAACATGCTGGACGCTTATTGACGAAATAGTTCTTAAACTGTGCAGAGCTCTCATATAATCCTGTATGAGAGCTTCTGCTTTAGAGTCGCTTAAAAGGGGTGTCAGCTTCGATAAACGCTGTCTTGCCGCATACGTCGCAACTGCTGTCACGGCAATTATATTTGGCATAGTACTGTGCAAAACAATACAAACCAATCCTTATATGCTGAACTACGCAACGGAGTACGTTTACTTCGTATATAATTTCCGTTATGCGTCGCTGTTTTTGCCGCGCTTGTTGTTCGGGCTGGTCTACGGTTACCTGTATTTTTTGCTGGCTTACTGCACGCGCGTGCGTCTTCTGGCGCTGCCTGTGCTGTTTTTGCGTTGCCTGATGGCCTCCGTCTACTCGGTGCTGATCGTCACGGCAACGTCGTTCGGCGGCGTGCTCGTTGCGGCGATAGTTTACATACCCGCGGCTCTCATCTCATTTGCCGTAAACGTGTTTATCATCGAAACGATACGGTTTTTCAACCGCAGGGCAGCGCCGTTCGTGCCCGCCGCGGGCGCGCTTTCGTGTGCCGTTGCCGAATGGCTGCTCGTAAATCTGCTTTTCAGGGCGGTGATAGCGGTGGCGTAGTATAATTTTTCCGTATTTCTGCAAACTGATAGTATGAAAAGACACGGATCACTTTTGGCGTTGCCGCTCGTTTTATCGCTTGCGGCAGCGGCGCCCGTACTTACGGGATTTGCAAGCGGGCGAAAGGAAGATATGGCCGCAGGGTGCAGGGCGGCGTGCCTTATCGAGGCGGAGACCGGCGAATGCGTGTATTCGTTCAACGAACGCGCGCGCATGCCCGTTGCCAGCGTGTGCAAGGTGATGACGCTTACCGTCTGCCTGGACGCTGCGGACGAGGGCAAAATTACTCTCGACGACGAGGTTGATATAAGCGCGAACGCCGCGGGAATGGGCGGCTCGCAGATATTTCTGCACGGCGGAGGCAGATATCCGCTAGGCGAGCTTATCAAGAGCATCGTGGTGTGTTCGGCAAACGACAGCTGCGTTGCCGTGGCGGAATACGTGTGCGGCAGCGAAGAGAGCTTTGTTGCCGAGATGAATAAAAAGGCGGCTGAGCTCGGCATGGAGGACACCCTGTTTGCCAACTGCACTGGCCTGCCCGGCGGCACGCAGTATTCGTGCGCGGCAGACGTTGCCGTGATGTTTGCCAATCTTATCAGGCATCCCGCCTATTTCGGTTTCAGCAAGATATGGCTGGAAGACTTCGAACACTCCGACGGCAGGGTGACGGTGATGACGAACACCAACAAGCTGCTAAGGCGCTATAACGGCTGCGACGGCGGCAAGACGGGCTTTACGGGCGAGGCGGGATATTGCCTTGCAAGCACCGCAAAGCGCGGCGAACTGCGTTTTGTTTCCGCCGTGTTGGGAGGCGATACGAGCGAACACCGCTTTTCCGCCGCGGAGGCGCTGTTCGATTACGGTTTCGGCGGCTATGAAAATCAGGTCGTTCTGGACGGCACCGTGCTGCTGAACGAAGAGTTTGCCGTAAGGGGCGGTAAAAAGCAATTTTACGGCGTACTGCCCGGCGAAAACTGTTATCTGTTCACGGCAAAAAACAAGGATAACGACGTCACATTCGAGGTCTGCGATTATAAGGTAAAAGCACCCGTCCGCCGCGGCGACGTAGTCGGGCACATAGAAGTTTATAAAAACGGCGTGCTGTATAAAAAGGTACCCGCCGTTTCTGCGGAGGACGTTGCCGCCGCGTCGTACGCGGACAGGTTAAGGCAGGTAGCAGGCGGCTGGAGTTTATGAGCCGCTCACACGATTATAACGGAACTTTTATTTGACTATTTCGCCGTGCTTTGGTAAAATAATAACGATATTTACTTGTATGGCGGAATGGCAATGAACGAAAGACGGACGTTAAAGATAAACGAAAAGGGGCATCTCGAGATAGGCGGCTGCGACAGCGTGGAGCTTGCGGCGCGTTTCGGGACGCCTCTGTATGTCTTCGACGAGAAATATATACGCGATATGATGGCCGTTTACCGCGACGCGATAAAGGCGTTTTACGGCGGCAAAGGCCTCGTGCTTTACGCCTCCAAGGCGTTTTCCTGCCTGGCGGTCTACCGCATTGCCGCGCAGGAGGGCATAGGCGTGGACGTCGTTTCCGGCGGCGAACTTTACACCGCGCTCAAAGCGGGGTTTCCCGCAGATAAAATATTCATGCACGGCAACAACAAGCTCCCGCAGGAGCTGGAATTTGCCGTAAGCGCAGGCGTGGGCACCATCGTGGTGGACGCCTACGACGAAGCCGACATGATAGACGAGCTGTGCGCTGCGGCAGGCAGGTCGCAGGACGTGCTCGTAAGGATAAATCCCGGCGTGGAAGCGCACACGCACGCATTCGTGCAGACTGCGCGCACCGACAGCAAGTTCGGCTTTTCCGTTTCGGACGGCACGGCGGAGAATATTACCAAGTATATCCTCGCAAAGCCTCACCTCAGGCTGAAGGGTTATCACTGCCACATCGGTTCGCAGATCTTCGAAAAACAGTCGTTCGTGCTCGCTGCCGGAAAAGCCATGGACTTTATCGCGGCCGTAAAGGCGGATACGGGATTCGAGGCGCAGACGCTGAACATAGGCGGCGGCTTCGGCATCTGGTACACCGACGAGGACGCAAAGCTCGGTGCAGGCGATTATGCCGGCTATCTCGAGGCGCTTGCCGGCGAGGTAAAGGCAAAGGCGGCCGAGCTCGGTCTGTCGCTGCCCTTCCTCGTTATAGAACCGGGCAGGTCTGTCGTAGGCGAGGCGGGCGTAACGCTATATACGGCGGGAGCGGTAAAGGATATCCCGGGCGTTAAAAAATACGTTGCGGTGGACGGCGGCATGTTCGACAATCCGAGGTATGCGCTCTATCAGTCCAAATATACGGTTCTGCTTGCAAATCGTGCAAACGAGAAGTGCACGGAACGGGTGACGATAGCCGGCAAATGCTGCGAAAGCGGCGACATTATCGCCGTGGACTGCGCCCTCCCCGCGGCAAGGCGGGGCGATATCGTTGCCGTGCTATCCACGGGTGCGTACAATTATTCGATGGCGAGCAACTATAACCGCAATTTCATACCGCCCGCCGTGCTCGTAAAGGACGGCAGCGCGGAATACATAATAAAGCCGCAGACGTATGAGGACCTCGTCCGCAACGACGTTCTGCCCGATCGTTTGAAATAAATGAATACTTTGCTGTTTTACTGCGCGTCGGTGCTGGCAATGCTGTTCGTGCTCGTGCCGCACGAGTTCGCGCACGCCGCTGTCGCCGTTGCCAACGGCGATCCGACGCCGAAACTCAACGGCAGGCTGTCGCTCAATCCGCTCAGGCACTTCGATCCGCTCGGGTTCGTTATGTGCGCTCTCGTCGGCTTCGGCTGGGCGCGCCCCGTGCCGATAAACCCTGCCAACTTCAAAAATTACAAAGCGGGACTCTTTACTACTGCGATAGCGGGCGTGGTAACGAACTACGTTATAGCTTTCGTCTTTTTCCCGCTGTATGCCCTGTCTGCCGTAAATCTCGGCTATTCTACTCCGGGCGGCTATTTCCTGACAATGTTTCTGGACATGGTTTTCAGCTATAACCTGAGCATTGCGGTATTCAATCTGCTGCCGTTCTTTCCCTTGGACGGGTTCAGGGTGATAGAATCGCTTACGCCGCCGTGGAACAAGGCAAGGCAGTTTTTGGGCAAATACGGACAGATCATTCTGCTCGTGCTGATATTCGAAAGTTTTGTCTGCCGCGTACTCGGCGATTTTTATCCCGTATTCGATTCGCTTGACGTGTTGGGCTACGTTATGACTTTCGCGGTAAATATAATAGGCAGGCCGATTTCCGCTTTTTGGGGGTTGATCTTATGAACGACGAACTTAATAATTTGGCGGACGCCCCCGAAGAGGAGAGCAAGGTCAAGGCTTCGGATTATCCCAACTTTGAATCGGACGTCGATTACAACACCGTACTCGACGACTTCGAGGGGCCGCTCGATCTGCTGCTGCACCTTATCAACATCGCCAAGATAAACATAGAGGACGTTTTCGTTTCCAAAGTTACCGAACAATTCCTCGATTATATCGAGTTTATGAAGACTCAGCCCTCGCGCGACGTGGACAAGGAGAGCGAATATCTTCAGATAGCCGCGCAGATCATCTATATAAAATCCAAGAGCATGCTGCCGCCCGTGGATATGCCCGACGAGGAAAACGACGACCTTTACGCGGAGCAGCAGGCGTTCATAGAGCAGCTCAAACAGAGGGAGTACGAACTCATAAAAGACGAAACGCCCAAACTTAAAGAGCTGGAGACCGTCGGATTTTATTACAAAGAGCCGGACAGCGCTTTCAGCAAAGTAAAGATAGTTTACAAAGATTTTACCGTCGGCAAACTTCTGGAGGCGTTCGCCAAGCTGATGCTCCGCAACGAGAGCCTCGCAAGGGAAAAGAGCGACGTCCGCGAGATCCCGATGGACACCTTTACCGTAGAGGAAAAGGTAACTTTTATCAGGGACACTCTTGCAGACCGCGGCAAGGTCAAGTTCAGCGATCTTTTCGGCAGTTATTCGCGCAGTGAGGTCATAACGACTTTCCAGGCGATGCTCGAAATGCTCAAACATCAGTACATTATGGTTGAACAGCCCGACGTGTTCGGGGAAATAGATATAGTGCTCAACCCCGAATGGGATATGAAGGAAGATTCAAGTGAAACCTTTGACGAATATAATTGAGGCGATAGTGTTCGCTTCGGGCGAACCGGTGCCCGTAAAATACATAGTAGAAAAGCTGGGCTGTTCGCTCAAAGAGGTGAACGCCTGCGTGGACGAGCTCAAGCAGCGCTATTCCGAGGACTGCGGCATAAACATACTTGCCTTTAACGGCAAACTGCAGTTTGCCACGAACCCCAAATATAAAGAGCAGGTGCAGGACGTTATCACGCCCATAAAAGAAAAGGAATTTACGCGCACCATACTCGAATGCGCCGCCATAATCGCTTACAAACAGCCGATCACCCGCTCCGAACTCGAGGACATAAGGCAGGTCAGCTGCGATTATGCAATACATACGCTGCTCGATCTGGGCATGATAGAGCCGTGCGGCAGAAAGGATACCGTGGGCAAACCGATTCTTTACGCGACCACGGATAATTTTCTTAAACGCTTCAAGCTTAATTCCATCGACGAATTGCCCGACTATGACGAGCTGATGGCGCAGATAGCCGAGCTCAACAGCATGGCGTTTGCCGAGGACGAAGACGATTCCAATTATCTTTATAAAAAGGACGAGTATGTTCCCGAGGAGGGCGAAGGCAGGCCTGCGGAAAAACAGGAAGCCAAACCCGTCGTGGAGGATGGTTACGAACTGCCCGACTTCCTTGGCGAAGACGACGACGTAATAAAGATCAAGGACGATCCCGGACGGGAAAGCGAATAAAAGGCGGAGCCGCAAGGCTCCGTTTTTTGTATAATAATTTCCGCATTACGGATAATATTTATGTGCAGGATCTTGTGGTTTACGGTGTGAACGGGTTGTTTTTGCTGTGTCTTTTGCCCGTATATACGAGCGTGTATCTGTATGCCGACGCGGGAAGGGCTTATTTTTCCGTGGACGCATACCTGTGGCGCTTTATCCATCCGCTGCAGCTGAGCACGGCGGATGACGGCGGGATGAGGCTCAACGGCGGCGACCTGAATATAGGGCCCGTCGCGGCAACGCGCGCGGCAAAAGTGGCGTTCGACAATCTGTGCCTGTTCAAGCTCGTGCAGTTGTCAGACTTCGGCTTAAAGAGCGGCGCCGCCGCATACGCCGCGCTTTTTCAGCGCGCGGCGACATTCGCGCTGTATAAATACGCCGAACTTTCAGGCAGCCGCTGCAAACTAAGGAATTACGCCGTGTTCAACGCGGAACACGGAAACGTCGTCTGGTGCGGCAAGGCGGTATGCGCCGTAAACGTGGTCGCGGCCGCAAAGTTACTTATATGCGTATTAAGGGAGATCGGGAATGAGGATAAAGGATAAGAACGCAAATGAATCGGGGCGCGACGAGGCTTTGGTGCGGGTGGCGGACGCCGACACGGTCGTCGGCAGTCCGATCCTTACGGTAAGCGGCGCGCAGGTGATACCGCTGTCTTCTGTGACCATCGTCAATCTGAACGGCGGCGGGGAATACGGCGACGTAAAGACCTTTAAGATAGCCGAAGGGTTCAAGGTGGCGAGCGGCAACGGCACGGTGATAACGGTAAAACCGCGCGGCTTTCTGGTGGACGACGGCAGGGGGTGCAGGCTGCTGAAAATGGAGGAAAGCGCCATCGATACCATAATAGAAAAGACGGGCGACCTCGTGCACACCATTCAGGAAAATGTTTAAGCGTGCATGGGCCGCCGTCGTTGCTGCAACGTGCCTTCTGATGCCGGTGTTTCCGCGCGGAGCCGGCGTCGTTGCGGAAGCGGCGGGCGGCAGCGCCCGTATAGCGATGGAACTGTCCACCGGAAAGGTATTGGAAGAGGACAACGCCGACGCGCGCCTGCCGATGGCGAGCACCACGAAGATAATGACGGCGCTGCTTATATGCGAAGACTGCGATCCCGACGAGGTGGTGCGCGTGCCCGACGAAGCCGTAGGGGTGGAAGGTTCGAGCATTTATCTTAAAAAGGGAGAGGAGATAGATGTGCGCGACCTGCTTTACGGGCTGATGTTGCGTTCGGGCAACGACGCGGCAACGGCGCTTGCCGTTGTGCACAGCGGCAGCATGGAAGGGTTCGTTGCAAAGATGAACGAACGCGCGGGACGGCTCGGAGCGGAGAATACCCGTTTCCGCAATCCGAGCGGCCTGCCGGACGACGGGCATTATACCACCGCGCGCGATCTATGCCGTATATCCTGCGCGGCGATGAGGAACGAATTGTTCCGCAAAGTGGTCGGCACTCGCAGCTGGCACGGAAAATTCAGAAGTTACGTCAACAAAAACAAGATGTTGCAACGCTACGACGGCGCTACCGGCATAAAGACGGGTTACACGGTAAAGGCGGGCAGGTGCCTCGTTTCTTCGGCGTGCCGCGAAAATATGGAAGTGGTGTGCGTCGTGTTGAACAGATACGATATGTATGCCGACAGCGCCGCGATGCTGGACAGGGCTTTCGAACGCAACGCGCTGTGCAGACTCACCCGCGAAAAGGTGTTCATGTGCGGCGGCGTTGCGTGCGCGCTTAAAAAGGAATGTACTTTCGTTGTAAGAAAAAACGCCGATATCGTTTTTTCTTGTGTTCCGCGCAAAGACGAAGGCGGCAGCTGCGGCAGATTGAATATTTATGACGGAAATAGCTTGATTTTTACGGGAAATTTATATAGTATAGTCTAAAGGACATTTTCAAAGGCTTTACTATGAGGATAAACAAATTTCTTGCGCAGTGCGGCGTTGCGAGCAGAAGGGCGTGCGACAAGCTTATTGAAGACGGAAAAGTGCGGGTGAACGGAAGGCCCGCAGAACCTGGAATGAACGTTGAGGAAGGCGACAGGGTAGAGGTGGGCGGCAGGCCCGTTTCGGTAAAAAAGAACGAATATTACCTGTTGCATAAACCCAAAGGTTATCTTTCGACCGTATCCGACGACAAGGGCAGAAAGACGGTGATGGATATACTCGGCAGCGGAGTGGGCAGAGTCTACCCCGTCGGCAGGCTGGATTACGACAGCGAGGGGTTGCTCATCCTCACCACCGACGGCGAGCTGGCGCAGCATCTTACGCATCCCTCCAACGAGGTGCCCAAGACATATCTTGTGAAGGTGGAGGGCAGGCTTACCGAATCCGACCTGAATCCCGTCCGCAGCGGGATAGAGATCGAGGGCGGCTACGTGACTAAAAAATGCAGGGCGCACATAGTGGAAACGAACAGAGAGTACACAAAGGTGGAAATGGTCCTGCGCGAGGGCAAGAACAGGGAGATACGCAAAATGTTTGCGGCGATAGGAAAGGAGGTCAGCCTGCTTAAGCGGACCAAGGTGGGCGAGCTCAGCCTGCGCGGTCTGGAGCGCGGCGCTTTCAGAAAGCTTACTCCCGCGGAAGTGGAATATTTGAAATCGTTATAAAAAAATGCGCCGCAACGCGGCGCATTTTAAGTTTTCAGATATTGCGCATCAGTCCCACGACCTTGCCGAGCACGGAAACGTCGTCGAACACGAAGTCGCTCATCTCGTCGTTTTCCGGATGCAGGATAAACTTTCCGTTCCGTCTGTAAAAGCGTTTCACGGTGGCGCTGTCGTCCACGAGCGCGACCACGATATCGCCGTTATCGGCGGTATTTTGCTTTTTTACGACTATCTTGTCGCCGTCGAGCATGCCGATCTTTATCATCGAATCGCCCTTTACGGTGAGCATGAACATATCGTCGCCGCCGAAAAAGTCGGACGGCAGCGAATAAAAGCCTTCGTAATTTTCTTCGGCAAATATTGGGCGGCCGGCGGCAACGGTGCCGATAAGGGGCACGGCGGTCGTTTTGCCTTCCTGTCTGCCGAGCGAAACGGCGCGTTTTTTGTTGCCCGCCTTTCTGATAAGCCCGCGCTCGTTCAGTTTGTTCATATACTGATACGCCGTTGCCGTGGACTTGATTCCGCAGTTTGCGCAAATTTCGCGCACGGTGGGCGAATAACCGTTTTGGGTTATGTATTCTTTTATAAAGTTATAGACGGTCTCGTATTTGACGTTATCTTTCATCGGCGTTCTCCTGTATCAATTGTAACACATTATTTTCAAAATTGCAAACAAACGTTTATACAAATTTTACTTGAAATTAAAAAAATTTGTGGCTATAATATAGGCGGAGGTGGACAATGGCAAAAGAAAAGAGATACA
>CALVLW010000063.1 GCA_944341315.1 uncultured Clostridia bacterium | reverse complement strand
GCGTTGTCGTCATCGGGGGCGGACGACGACCAGTAAACATCGCTTGTAAGGCGGAACGCCTCTGTTCCGTCAACATACCAGGCGATATAATCTTCCGTCCACTCCAGCCCGTAGGTGTGCCAGTCGGATATAGTGCTGTTTTCAAAAATATGTTTGCTGGTCTGATAGGTGCTCGACCAGCTGCCGCTGCTGTAATGGAGGGTATTGTCTATCCTGTCCGGCTCCCTGCCGCGCGCCTCCATTATGTCTATCTCGCCGCTGTTGGGCCAGCCGCCGTATTCGTTATTGCTGTTGGCGGTGCTGCTCGGCTGGGGAAGCATCCAGAATGCCGGCCACAGTCCCTCGACTGCGGGCAATTTTATGCGCGCCTCGATATAGCCGTACGTAAAGCAGTAATTATCGCGCGTAACTATGCGCGAAGAGGAGAATGTTGCGCCGTCGGGCATGGCCTCGCGCTCGGCAGTTATCTTCATCGTGCCGTCCGACACGGTCACATTGTCGCCTGCGGTGTAATACTGAAGTTCGTTATTGCCCCACGCCGGCGGGCCCACAGAAGAACCGTAGTGGTCCTGCCTGCCCGTCTGATACGCCCACTTTTGCATGTCGAGCGAAGTGCCGTCGAACTCGTCCGCCCACACCAGCTCGCGCTCGCCCCACGGCTCGTCCTCCGCGGGAGGCGTTACCTCGCCGCCGGGAGTTTCTTCTTCGCCGCCGGGAGTATCTTCGCCGCCGGGGGTTTCTTCTTCGCCGGTGTCGCCCTCGTCGCCCGGAACGTCTTCTTCGGAAACGACGGTAACCGCGCAGCTTGCGGTGGCGTTGCCGCGCGACGCGGAAACGGTGGCCTCGCCCGCGGCGATCGCGGTCACGAGCCCGTCCTCCACCGTGGCGACGGATTCGTCGGAGCTTGACCACGTTACCGTGCCCGAACCGCTTGCGGTGAGCCGGAATTCGTCGCCCACGATAAGCTCTATGCTCTTTTGCGAAAGAGTTATGCCGGGCGACAGCAGGTTGCACGCGCAGGTGAACACCGTAAGCGCGGCAACGAGGATCGTAAGCGCAAAAAGCGCCGGTCTCTTTGATATTTTCACTTTATTTTTCATCACCTTAATACGCACGCGGGGCGCAGGCTGCTTTTCAGACAAAACGGGCGCCGTTGCGGCGCCGAGTGCAATAGATAACTGCCCGAAAAGTAAACGCGTTTGCCTCCGTTGCGCAGTTATTATAACACCCTTTGCGGGAACTGTCAATACTTTTCAGAAAATGTTTTGCCCTCTCAACCGATAAATTTTTAACGAAAGGCAAGTCTCGTCTGCAAACGCGCAAAGCGGCGCGGCGCCTTTGGGGCGCCGCGCCGCTTGGAACGCGCGTTGTTTTGCATATATGTGCGGGGCAATTTATTCCGGCAGGGTTATGGTGTAGCCCATGGCGGAAAGATCGGCGTGCAGCCCGTCCAGCCCCATATAGTCGTATTGGTATATATTGTAAAGCGAGCGCAGGCGCTCGTCCCGCGGGGAGAGCGCTTCGAAATCTTCGCCGGGATATAACAGAGCGAATTTGAACTTTATCAGCTCGCGCAGGCCGTAGTAAGAGGTAACGCAGCCGTGCAGTTTGAGCGCGGTGTTCTTGTGCGGGACGGAGCGCACCGTTACGCCGTCCTTTTGCGTTTCCGCAACCTTCATCATGCTCTTTTTCATCTGCCTGTAACCGTGCAGCACGTACATGGCAGTCCAGCGGGCGTGCTCTGCAAAAGCGAGCACGTTTGCCGGCTCCGTCATAAAATAGCAGCGCGTGTCGGCGTAATCGTCCGCCCTGCCGGGATTGGAATATATGCGGTCGAAGTCCTCCACGCTTGCGGCGCGGAAACCCTTTTGCGGCGTGCCCGCGCACAGCCCGAAGCCCAGCATATATACCTTGAAAGGCATGTTTAGCGAGTGGCACACGTTGGATTCCTGCTCGATATAGGGCAGTTTTTCCCAGCGGGCGCGCATATACGCGCGGTGGGCGGCGTTCTTTACGCGCTCTTTAAGTTCGCCGTCACGCCGATCTGCCGGCATTGCGTATATCTCCGCCAGCCACCCGGGCGTCGTTTCGTTTATGTTTTCGTACAAGAGGTTTATCCTGCGGGCGTATTCCGATATGTCGTCGTCGAGCAGCCCCTTGTGCGAGCAGACGGCCGTATCGTCGCCGAAGTAGATGACCGCGCCTTCCTTGCGGCGGGCAAGTTTTTCGGCGTTGGCGCCGCGCGCGCGCACGAATATGCGGAAGTTTTTGCTTTCGGGGAACATCCTGACGAGAGTCTGCGCATAGGAGGCGTCGCGCAGGTCGTCGCTGAGCGACACGAAGAAGTACGTGAAAGAGTCCTCGCCCGCAAGCCCGCTGAGCATCCTGCGTACGTTGACGTCGTTGGCGTCTTCGTTTATAACGTGCAGGTTGCAGATGTTGTCCGGCTTGGGGAAGTCGGTGTCGGCAAAGGCGCGGTCGAATTCGTAGGATATGTAAGAGAACAGCTCGTTGCGCAGCGCCGATTTGCTGCTGTCTATCACGTAATAATTCACGGGCTTGGAAAGCAGCCTGCCCTCCCTTTGCGCCGCAAACTGATATTGCGTTACGAACATACGGAAAAGCTGATAATTCACCTTGCCGAAGCCCACGAAAACTATGTTTATCTCCTTGCCGTCCTTAACGGTGAAGTTGTCGTTGTAAAAATCGCGCGGGATATATTTGGTTATGGGATATTCCGCCATCAACGCGCGCGCCATCGCCTCGTAACGGTTAAAGCACGAAACGGTCACGCAGCCGTCTTTGCGCTCCTCCTCCGCCTCCGCTATGAACTTGTCCTTTATTATGCCCGCCTCGTCCTGCTCCGCCTCCAGATTGAGTATAAGGTCGCAGCCGCGCTCCTTTAAGGCGGAAAACAGCTCTATCGCCGCCGCGTAGGGCTGCTTTGCCGAGCGGAAGATGAGCACGTTGTGAAAGGCGCCTTTAAGCCGCCGCGCAAGCCTGTCGGCGTCCGGCCGGCAGGACAGGGCCACAACGCCCTGCTTTAACAGATCGTGGAACCGCGCGGTGGGTATGCGCGGAGAAACGAGCACGCAGCCTGGGGTGTTAGACATATACCTGAGCGCCGTTTCGCAGTCGCCGTAAAGCACGTCGCATCCGTTTTTAAGCCTGCGGCGTACGGCGTAAGCGTTGGCTATGCGGCGGCTGAACAGGCTGGAAACGCTGAGTATTACGGTGGCGCAGCTTGCAAGAAAGAGCAGCGCGAGCGCGGCATAGTAAACGGGGAACGCCTTGCAGAGCGGCAGCAGCAGCTCGGAATCCGGCTTGAACGCCAACATGTCCAGCGTGGAGCCGAGCAGCGACACGAGATATATCAGGTCGAACTGCGCACCGTCAAACGCCGAAGCCGTTACCAGCAGCAGATAAAACAGCACGAACGTGGGCGCGAAATAAATGAAGTTGCCCTTGGATATCACGGGCGCGCCCTGCCTTTTCATGGTGAGCGCCGCGGGGACGGCTATCGCCGCCGCGAGCAGCACCCCGCACACTACAAAAATTATACCTATCGCAAGAAACATAACTTTACTCCCGGGCCGCGTTTTACGGCGTGATCGTATCGATTATATCACACGCGCGGGCAAATTACAATACCGCGGCAGAAATTTTGCGCCGTTTGCGCCGCATATATTGACAGCGCGACCGGTTTTGCAATATAATCGGGATATGAAGAGATCGACCGTGGCGGCCGCGGCGGCAGTGATATGCGCCGTTGCCGCGCTGATTGCAATATACGCGCTGCCGTTAAAGTTTTCCGCGGACGAAACGGCGGACGCGCTTGCGCGCGACTGTGCGGTGCGCGGGGCGCTTACCGTTGCCGTGGCGGCGCTTGCCGCAAAGAGCTGCGGAAAGGAGCTGTTTGCCGTGCGGCGCGGGCGGCTGGCGGCGGACGCAGCGTGGTGCCTGCCCTGCCTTGCCGTCGCGCTGGCGAATTTTCCGTTTTCGGCGCTCGCCTCGGGCAGCGCGCACATAGACGCGCCCGGGCTTTTGTGGCTGTTCCTGCTGAAATGCCTGTTTATCGCGGCAAGCGAAGAGCTGCTGTTCCGCGGGCTGCTGCTGCGGCTGCTGTGCGACGCGTTAAAGGAAAAGCCGCACCGTTTCGTGCTTGCGGTAACGCTTTCAGCCGCGGCGTTCGGACTGTTCCACCTTTTTAACCTTGCCGAAGGCGCCGCGCTGCCCGCCACCCTTTTGCAGGTGGGTTACACCTTTTTAACGGGGCTGATGTTCGCCTGCGTAACGCTTAAAACGGGCAATATATGGGGGGCTATCGTCCTGCACTTCGTGTTTGACGCGGGCGGGCTGATAATAACCGACCTCGGCAGCGGAGCTTTTCAGGACACCGTTTTTTGGGTGCTTACGGCGGTATGCGCCGCCGCCTGCGCCGTTCACCTTATAATATACGCCGTCCGCCGCGACCGGCAGGAGAGCGGCAAAGACCGGCACGAATAAATCCTTAACGTAAAGGCGCCCGCGCAAGTTTGCGCGGGCGCCTTTTTCCCGCGCAGCGCGCGGGAACAAACGTTAATTATTGACTACCGTATTGCTTTCTGCTACGTACGTGAAATTCTCGACAGGCGTATCGCCTTCGTATATTTCATAATTGAAAGTACTGTTCTTTATGGTAACGGAAGTTTCGGCGTTCAGCGTGCCGAAGTCAATGCCGGCTTTCGAGACCGTATCGTTGAAAGTACACCCGTCCACGACTACGCTTGTAACTTCCGAACCGTAAGCTTCGTGTATTTTGAGCTCGCGCATACCTTCAAACGTGCAGCCGGTAAAAGTGACGTTGCCGGAATTTACCCACGCGCCGTACTGAGAGTAACTACCTTCGAAAGTGCAGCCGGTGAGCGTGCAGGTACCGTTGAGCTGGATCTGATCGGCGAACACGACGCCCTCGGCAGTCAGGTTTTCAACCTCAAGGTAACCGTGCTCCCAAGCGCTTTCGCTGTCGCCTTCCGTTTTGTCTTTTACCGTGATATTCTTGAACGTTGCATTTTTGATGGGGTTGGCGGAACCGTAGCCGCTGAAGGTTACTTCCGCGCCCTCGGCGGAGACGCCTACGATGGTCTTGTTCTGCAGCTTAAGGGCGCCGGAATTATCATAAGAGGTATTCCCCCAATCAAAGCTTACCGCACCGGAAACTTTAAGCGTGGCGGTATCTTCATTCTCCAACTCGTTCAAGGCAAGCTCCAACGCGTTGTCGCCGACGTATGCCATTCCGGTCGTTTCGTTTATTACGTAGACCGCGCCGAGCTCTTCTTCGGCCTTTACCGTGTAATTATCGCCGTCCTTGTAAGTAACGTGGCCTTCGGTCACGAAGGAGGGGTTGCCCGCTTCGGGGCTCTTTGTAGGATCGAACTTGTTAAACGTGCCGCCGTTGATATAGACGCGCGCCGTGCCGTCGTTATAAGCGGAGTCAATGCAGTTGATGATGTATTTGCTATACTCGGGAACCGCGGATTCGATCGTGGGCGCAAGCGCAAAGTAACCGCCGTTGATGGTGGCGCTGCCTTTTTCCACCTGCACCGCCGTCATCGCACCGTAATAACTGCCGCCGTTTATGATCAGCTCGCCGCCGCAAACGTTGAAGCCGTAGCTGTTGTTGTAACCCGCCTCGGCGGTGACCGTGCCTTCGCCGTTCACGGTGAGCGTTGCGCCCTCCATAACGGAAAAGATGGCGGGGGTGTAATCGTAACTGCCGCTATAAACGGTGGTCGCGACGGTATGGCCGTTGAGGTTGAGAACGGTATCCTTTACCACGTTTATGGCAGGGATCAGGTCGCCGTCTTCCTTTGACAATTCGGTATTGGGAACAACGGTAACGTCTGCGGCAAGGTCGACCACGCCGCCGAGCTGCATTGCAACAGAAAGTTCCGCCACGGTATCCACGGTGGCGCCTTCCAGCTGCACTTCGCCGTTGTTTTCGATATTTATCGCGCCGTCGCCGGAGACGCTGAGGGAGGGAACGACCGCGCCCTCCGCCACGGTGAGGCCGGCCGAGGAGTTTGCCGCGGAAGTATCTACCGTTACTTTTGCAACGTCGGCGCCCTGCGCTATCTCCACGTCGGCGTTCTTGCCTTCGCCGGGAACGGCCGCCGCCGCGCCGACTTCCGCGCCGCTTTCCACCACCGCGCGCCCGCCGTTTACCGTGAGCGTTTCCACGCTGCCGTAAACGTGCAGCGAATTGCCGCCCACGTCGCCCGCGATAACGTTATTTGCGTCGTTATAAAGGTTGACCGTGCTGTCCTCGCCCGCCGTTATAGTGACCGTGCCGAGCTTTTCGCCGCAGATATTCACCTCGGCAAGCGTTTCGGGCACGTTTATCGTCACGTTTGTGTCCGTCCAGTCTTCGGACGTGTTTGCGTTGCCCAGAACGAGCGTTTCGCCGTCCGCCATTGCGCCGAGCGCTTCCGCTATCGCCGCGTTCGCCTCTTCGTCGGTGGTGTAGCTTACGAACCGCACCTCACTCGCCTCGCCCTCGTCCGCGGACACGTCGGCGTTGCCCTGCACCGCCTCCACCGTGAGCGTCATCTCCGCCGAGCCGTCCTGCGCGGCGTCCGTCGCGTATGCGGGCAGCACGATGTTCACGTAATACGTTGCCGTGCCTGCCGCGCCCTCCGTCCATTCGGTGACGAGGCTGTTATAGTATGTATAGTCCGTTCCGTCCTCGCTTATGCCGATGAGCAGCTGGCGCATGAGCCCGTCGTCTTCGCCCGCGGCGCGCATTGCAAGCCGCTGCAGCGTGTTCACGTTGCTGCCGTTTTCCACGGTAAGCTTTGCCACCACTCCGTCGCCCGGAGTCATCCTTTCCACAACAACCCCGCCTTCTTCCAGCTTTGCGGTGCCGCCGTTGGCAAACGTGCCGTTTTCCGCCGTTGCCTCGCCCATGGAATAGGTCGTAAGCTCGTCCACAGCCGCGGTGACTTCCACTTTGCCGGTCGTAACGGCAACGTTCACCTTGCTTTCGCTCGTGAACAGCGCGAACGTTGCGCCCGCCGCAAGGCTTGCGCACATCGTGATCGTCATGAGCGACGTTGCAATGGTCTTCTTTTTCATTTTCCTTTTGCTCCTTATGTTATTTTATATTCAGTTTTTCAATTTCCCGTCTTTTGGGTGGCGTAGACCTGCAGATCGAAGGTGAGCTCCGCGCTCTGCGCGTCGTTGTTAGCCGCGTCGTCCGTGAACTCCGCCCTTACGGTAAAGGTCTGCTCCGCGCCGTTTGCCGCTATCGAAGAGAGGTTTACATCCTCCGCCTCGTCAAGCATGAACTTCGCCTTTTGTTCGCCGTTCTGCGTTATCGTTATCTGCAGCTGCCCCGCAAGCGCAAGTCCGCCCGCGCTCGCATTTTCGCCGTCCCATATTATCCGCACGCCGTAGTCGAACGCCACGCTGCCGAGGTTCTCCACGCCTATCTCCGCCTCGTACCAGCTGCCGGGCACGGCCTTGGTCACCTTGAACAGCTCGGACGAAT
>CALVLW010000062.1 GCA_944341315.1 uncultured Clostridia bacterium | reverse complement strand
GAGAGTTTGGCCTTTGCCTGAAGGTACAGCTCGTCGCAGCGCTGCTGCCGCTCCTGGTTGTAAGATGTGAGCCGCGCGGAGAGTTCGAATACGGACTTTTCGTCCGTTTCGGCAAATAGCGCCAGCGCGGAGGCCGCGTCGCCCATCCTGCCTGCGGCGTTCACCTTGGGCGCCACGGTAAAGGCGAGGGTATGCGCCGTTACCTCCTCCTGCGCTTTTGTGAGGAAATTGGAAAAACATTTGCGGGGGGAGCCGTTTATCAGCCTTAACCCCTCCGCCACTATATCGCGGTTTTCGCCCGTGAGCGGAACGCTGTCCGCCACTGTTGCGAGCGCGGCAAAGTCGAGGTATTTGTAAGCGTCCGTGCCCGAAAGGGCGCACGCCACTTTGAACGCCACTCCCGCCCCGCAGAGATTGTCGTAAGGATAGCCGTCCTGAAATTTGGGGTTTACGCAGACGCAGTCGGGCAGCTTTTCCGGCAATTCGTGGTGGTCGGTAACTATCACCTCGCACCCGCACTCTTTAAGATACTCCACCTCCGCGGCGTTGGATATGCCGCAGTCCACCGTTATCACGAGCTGGGGCAGGTAATCTTCGAATACGGTTTCGAGCGAGCTTACCGTAAGCCCGTAACCGTTGCTGCGTTCGGGCACGAACACGCGCACGTTCACGCCGAAGTCTTTGAGGGCGCGGCTCATTATCGTGGCGGCGCACACGCCGTCGGCGTCGTAATCGCCGTAAACGAGCACGTCCCACTCCTCCGCCTTTGCGCGGGAAATAAGTTCCGCTGCCTCGCGCATGCCGCGCATCCTGAACGGCGAAATAAAATGCTCGCGCGAAGGGTGCATGAACGCCAGCACCTTTTCGGGCGTGTCCGTGCCCCTGCCGTAAAGCACGGAAGCCGCGGTGTAAGTAAGCCCGCACGACCGCGCAAGCTCTATTATCTCCCTTTTTTGTCCGTCGTTGAATTCAAATTCCGGTAATATTCTCTTCATTTCATTATTGACCGCCGCCGCGTAAATTATCGCCCGCGGGCGGCATTGCGTGCATTATAATTATATTATACAATAAGGCGCCGAAAAAAACAAATAAATAAGGGCGGGGAAAATTCCCCGCCCGTTCATACGGTGTTATTTATTCCGCCGCTTCGGCAGATTTTTTTGCGCCGACGTACTTTATCTGCTTTTCGGCCGCGCGCTTATCGGCGCGGGCTTTGAGCCTTGAATACACGGCGGGAGTGAACAGCGTCGTGCCGTACTGCGAGGCAAGCACCGCGAGCATCGCGCCCAGGCAGGGCATGAACAGCCCGAACACCGTGCCGCCCGCTATCGCGGTGAACACGAGCATGAGGAGCAGCGCCGCAAACACGACCGCGTTTACGAGCGTTACCATGGGGAACGCCGAACGCGCGGCTCCGTCCGCCTGTTCGAAGGAAGACATCGCCTTGTATTCGTCGGTCCTGAACAGCTTGCGCATCCTGTCGAACATCATTCCGCAGCCTATCATGGTCACGAGCACGCACAGCGCGGAGACGGCTACCACGGCGGGGGTTACCTGAACGCGCGTAAGCGCAAGCAGCGCGTAGAACAGCGCGAGGTTGTGAACGTCGGCAACGAAGGCCGCCGCCGCCATCGCAAGCCTGAACCTTATCAGGAAATAGATAAATTGGAACACCACCGCGGCGGACACGGCTATCGCCGCATACGTTATGTCCACGGAAGCGTTGCGTTCCGCCGCCAGCTCGGTATATGCCGTGGCGTGGCCGGTGAAGTTGCTGTCTATGCCCACGGCGGAGTCGATGGCTTCCGCCGCCTTGGCAACGGCCTCGGCATCCTGCGAGGATGCGAACCTGTATTCTATCCTGCACTCGGTGGACTCGCCCGCCGTTACGAAGGCGTAGTAGCTTACGCCGTTATCCGCAAACGCGTCTTCCGCCGCTTTTTTTACGTCTTCTTCCTTTATGTCGAACGCCGAATACTGCACCTCTATGCTGCGAAAACCCGCGTATTCGCCGCCCCAATTGAAAAAGGCGCCGGAGGTGAAGTGCATCACGAGGCCGAGCACGAGGCCTGCGGCTATGACGGCCGCGGAGATTATCGCATAGACGAGCATCCCGGAGGAAAATCTTAACTTATTCATAGTTGTCGAACGCCTCCCTGCTGAATCCGCAGAATTTGTATTTATCGCGCGCGGGGGACATGGTAACGTACCACATGAACCGCGTGAACCAGTGCAGGATATAGGAAGCAAGCGTGCCTATGAGCAGTATCATCCCGCACGCGGACAGCGCGCCGCGGCACACGAGCGTGAGCAGTACGGATACCACGAACAGCACGACGTGCAGATCGAGTATGCCGGAGAAAGTCTTTTTGTAACCCGTCTTTACCGCCGCCTGAAGCGTCCTGCCGGCGTCGCTTTCCCTGCGTATCTGTTCGAACGACCAGAAGTTGCAGCCGGCGAACAGCGCCAGGGCGAGCACCGCGGTGAACACGCCCGTTGCGGTGAGCGTAACGCCGACGAGATAGGTCACGGCTATCATCACGCCAGAGAAGAGCATCGCCGTCATGGAGAAGGTGAGCCCGAGCAGGCGGTAGCGCGCTATTGCGAAAGCAACGACGGCAACGAACAGCACGAGCACGGATACGGCGAGGAATACCGCCGTATTTTCGCCGCCGGCGACGGTCGCGTCGTAAACGTCGTCGTAATCGTACGAAAAGTTGAGAGCGTTGCCGCCCGCCGCCGAATCAAACAGCGCCGCGTAGCTGCGCGCCGTTTCCTCGTCGCCGACGGTTATGTCGAAGGACGCCGAAGTTATCTCGGATTCGCAGGTGAGGGGGATGAGCTCGTCCTCGCCGACGTAGAACCTTATGGTCTGGTCGGAGCTCTGGGCGGTGTCCGCGATGGCCGCGGACGCCTCGGAAAGGCGTTCCCTGCCCTCCGCGGTGAGCTTTATCCTTATGCCGTACACGCCGCCCATGGCAAAGTATTTTACGCTTTTGAACGCGTCTTTCGCATCGAGATCGCCGAGGATGTTATAAGTTTCCTGCGAGTCGTCCGCAAGCTGCGAAGAAGTGATCGCGTCGCGGCTGCCGTAGTCGTTGTTCCTTAAAGTAAATTCGCCGCCGCGCGAAAGGTAACCTATGATGCTGCTCGAAGCGTTGAGCGCCACCGAGCGGGAATCGAGGTCGTAGCCGGCGTAAGTGGCGTAATCGTAGCCCGAAGGCACCGCCACGCGGATGCCGTAGCCGCCGAGCACGCCCACGGAATAGGACGTAAGGTTGCGGTTTGCAAACCTGCCGGCAAGCACCTGCGCGTCTTCGCTTATTTTTGCGGCGAGATCTTTAAGGGCCTGCTGCTGATCGCTTTCGGCGTCGAGCACCTCCTTATCCACATAGTAAGCGCCGCCGGGCGCCTCTACGTAAGTTTCGGCGTATTCGTCGGCAACGGCGCCCTCTTCCGCCATTGCGGAATCGTATTCCGCCGCGGAGATGACGCCCTCGGGAAGAAGGACGGTGTAAACATCGCCCGAAAGTTCGCTTCCGAGCCCGATGTTTGCAAGTATGGAATTATACCTGTCAATATTGCCCGGCAGGTCGAACGACACCACGCCGAAAAAGAAGAGCGCGAGCGTCGCGAGAGCCACGATGGCCGTTATTATGGCAGATCTTATCTTGCCCATCTGCATTACTCCTTATCGTTCGGACGGCGATCTGCGCCGCCGTTTGTAAACGAACGTTGGTTTTAACGATTGTATTAAATCAACTTCTTCATTATATTAAAAAATAAGCGCGCCGTCAATCAATTACCCGTTTATAAAGGCAAAATTTAAGTGAATTTTATGCACGCGCGCGCCGGAAACCGGAAACGGCGATCATTTTGCCGCCGAAAACCTGCGCTTTTCGGCAAGAATGTGCATGGCGCACTCTATGCGCTTTTTCATCATGGCGCAGGTTATGGCGTAAGGCTGCTCTATGTCGCCCGTAAAATTGTAGTTGTTCGCGCTGCAGCCGCCGCTGCATATGAACTTGGCAAAGCCGCCTTCGCACTTTTTGCCGGTCAACAGGCAGGACGAGGCGCACCTGCCGCGGATATCGGCGTCGAGCCTGCCTTCGTAAACGTTGCCCATATAAAAATCTTTGTTGCCGGCAAACTGGTGGCAGGGATAGATATCGCCGTCGGGCACGACGGAGAAATATTCGTTGCCCGCGCCGCACGCCGAAACGCGCTTGGAAAGGCAGGGGCCGCCTTCGAGGTCTATGTTGAAGTGGAAAAAGTTGAATCCCCTGCCCGCCTTCCAGGCTTCGAGGTATTTTTCGCACAGCACTTCGTATTCCTCGCAGATGCGGGGCAGGTGCTCCTCCCTTATCTGCAAATCGGGGATATCCGTCACGACGGGCTCCATGGAGATGCTGTCGAACCCGCTGTCCGCAAGGAACATCACGTCCTCGGAAAAATCGAGGGTCTTTGCGGTGAACGTGCCGCGCACGTAATAGCTTTTGCCGCCGCGCGTGCTTACGAACTTTTTGATGTTGTTGAAGCAGACGTCGAAGCTGCCCTTGCCGTTAACCGTCTTTCTTATCGCGTCGTGCACTTGCTTTCTGCCGTCGAGCGAGAGCACCACGTTTTCCATTTCGCGGTTGAAAAAATCGGTGGCGTCGTCGCCGAGCAGCACGCCGTTGGTCGTGGTGGTGAACAGGAATTTTTTGCCGTGTTTTTCGCCCTGCTCCCTTGCGTAAGCCACTACGTTCTTTATCGTGTCCAGGCACATGAGGGGTTCGCCGCCGAAAAAGTCGGCTTCGAGCACCTTTCTGTTACCGCTGTGCTCTATAAGAAAGTCTATCGCCTTTTTTGCCGTCCGCTCGCTCATGAATTCGCGTGCGGAATGATATGCGCCCTCGTCCGCAAAGCAGTAACGGCAGCGCAGGTTGCAGTCGTGGCAGATGTGGATGCACAGCGCCTTCACCTCGCCGGATTTTACGGGATATGCGGCGGGTTCGGGGGCATCGAGCAGTCCCTCGCCGACGAGCGTGTCCACGTCCCTGCGGACCTCGGCGATATCCGCAGCCGAAAGGGCGGGCGCGCGGCCCTCTTCCCTCGCCCTTAAATATTCCGCCGTATTTTCGTCGCATTCGTGCAGGCTGGCGCTGCCCGTGTCGTATATGTAGTTATGGTCTTTGTAACTGAAAACGTGTATCATAAATAACAGCAATTAAGGAGCAGAGAAACTTTCTGCTCCTTAAAAATTTCCGATATGAAAATTTACTTAGTTTCTTTATCCGGTCTTTCTTCTCTTGTGATCCTTTCGCAGCTCTGGTTGCCTACGGTGCAGCTCGTCTTGCATGCGGACTGGCAGGTGCTCCTGCATTCGCCGCAACCGGTCACCTTTCTTTCCGAAGGCTTTGCTATCGTCTTTATCATGACTGTCACGCTCCTTAAAATAATGTTTTTATATATTATAAATTAAGGTAGGCTAAAAATCAAGCGATTTTTGCAAACTTTCAGTCCCTTCCCTTTATATTTACGCCTATAACGCCGCTGACGGCGCCCGCGGCGGCACCTATGAGTATTTCGGGAAGTATGAGCGCGCTGAGGCTTATCGCCCCGGCTATTGCGGAGAACAGCAGAAAGGTGAGCACGACCGCCGCCGCGCCGTACGCCGCGCCCTTTATAAGCCCGCCGCTGCCGCGCACGAACAGCAGGCCGCCCGCCGCTATCGCGAGGATCTTTATGACCTGGTTAACCGGCTTTATAACGGAAGACGAAAGGGAGAACAGCTGCACCACGAGCGAAAACGCCAGCACGCACGCGAGCGAAAATATTACCGCCGCCAAAGCGGCTTTGAGCACCTGGATAATGTTTGCACGCATAAAAAACCTCCGCACGGTATAAACCTATGCGGAGGCGGGCGTTTTTATTACTGTTTGTCTTCCGTGTCGGCGGAAGCCTGCTCTGCGGGGGCTTCCGCCTCTGCCGCGGGCTGTTCTCCGGGCTGTTCTCCGGCCGGTGCGCCCTCTTCGAAAGGTTCTTCGGAAGTCTTTTCCTCTTGCTTGCCCTCTTCGGGTTTTTCCACCACGGCGTCGGTCTGATAGATAGCCTGCTTGTCGAACTTCATATAGCTCTTGCCGGAAACTTCGGAACCCGTTTCGAGCACGAACGTGTTCTCTTCATGATCGACTTCCACGACTATGCCGCACACGCCGCCTATCGTTTTTACCTTGTTGCCGGGCTTTATGGCGTTCATCAGTTGTTCCGCCTCCTCCTGGCGCTTTTTGTTCTTGCGCGAAGAGATGACGAAGAATACCACGAATATGGCCACGACCACGCCGAGCAGCACCCAGGTAATCCAACCGGTATCGGGCGTCTGCTGTTCGGCGCCGCTTTCCAATAACGCTGTAAGCATAAATTTACTCCTTTTACAAATGTTGGCTTCCAATTAAATATACAATTTTTTCGCCGCTTTTGCAAGCGTTTTGCCGGCCGTTTTGCGCGCGGGAGGCAAACTTTCACCGCTTTTTCAAAAACCTGCGCGCAAAACCTTATTTTTCGCCGTATTCCGCGTAAAAGGCGCGGGCGAAATCCGGCAGGCAGTCGGCGAATATGGCTTCCCTTACGCCGCGCATCAGCCCGTGCAGGAAGGTGATGTTGTGCAGGCTTAAAAGCATCGCGCCAAGCATCTCGTCCACGTTGATAAGGTGGCGCAGGTACGCCTTGGTGTAATTTTTGCAGCAATAGCAGCCGCACTTTTCGTCGAGCGGGGAAAGATCTTCCTTGTAAGCGCCGTTGCGCACAACGACCTTGCCCTTGGAGGTGAACGCCGTGCCGTTGCGCGCTATGCGCGTGGCGAGCACGCAGTCGAACATGTCGATGCCGCGCATCACGCCCTCCAGAAGGCAGTCCGGCGAGCCCACTCCCATGAGGTAGCGCGGCATGTTTTCGGGAAGCTTCGGCTGTAAAAAATCGAGTATTTCGTACATTACGGGCTTGGGTTCGCCCACAGAAAGGCCGCCTATGCCTATGCCGCAGTCGGCGTACTCCATCGCGCGCCTCAGGCTCTCTTCGCGCAGGTCCTTGTACATATTGCCCTGGACTATGGGGAAGAGCACCTGGTCGGAACGCGTCTTTGCCTTTGCGCACCGCTCCAGCCAGCGCGACGTGAGCGCCATCGCGTCTTCCGCCTGAGAGTGGGTAAAGCCGTATTCGCTGCACTGGTCGAACTGCATTATTATGTCCGCGCCGAGGTTTTCCTGCACGGCGACGGACTTTTCGGGCGTGAACATATGCACAGAGCCGTCTATATGCGAGTTGAACCGAACGCCCTCCTCCCTTATCTTGTTCAGCTTGGTGAGCGAGAACACCTGAAAACCGCCGCTGTCCGTAAGGATGGGGCCCTGCCAATTCATGAATTTGTGCAGGCCGCCCGCCTTTGCAACCACCTCGTCACCGGGGCGCATATACAGGTGGTAAGTGTTGGAAAGCACTATGGAACTGCCCGCCTCTTTAAGGTCGCGCGGGAGCACGCCCTTTACCGTTGCCTGCGTGCCGACGGGCATATATACGGGGGTGAGAACGTCGCCGTGCGGCGTGTGAAAAACGCCGGCGCGGGCGCCGGTGTGCTTTTCGACATGCTGTAATTCAAAAGAAAAATTTTCTGACATCGTTTACCTTTATCGCGCCGTTCCGCTTATAAAATGAGCATGGCGTCGTCAGTATTTATATGAAAAGGGTATGCGCATTTCAGAACCAAGCAAGACAGGGCGCGCGAGGAAAACCTAAGGGAGTTTACTTTGTCGTAAATGACCGAAGGTTGCCGCAGCGCAACACGGTATTGCGACGGTTATAAAATGAGCATGGCGTCGCCGAAGCTGAAAAACCTGTACCTTTCCGCGACGGCGGTCTTGTACAGTTCGAGTATCTTTTCCCTGCCCGTCATGGCGGCGACGAGCATTATGAGCGTGCTTTCGGGAAGGTGGAAATTGGTTATGAGGGCGTCCACGCACCTGAACTTATAGGGCGGGTATATAAATATGGACGTATTGCCGCGGCAGGGCGACACGGTGCCGTCCTCGTTTGCGGCGCTTTCCAGCGTGCGCACGGAAGTGGTGCCCACAGCTATCACCCTGCGCCCCTCGCGCTTGGCGCGGGAAATCGTTTCCGCCGCCTCCGCGCCGACCTCGTAATACTCCGAATGCATCTTGTGGTCGGTTATCGCGTCCTCCTTTACGGGGCGGAAGGTGCCCAGCCCGACGTGCAGCAGCACCTGCGCAACCTGCACGCCCATGGACTTTATCTCTTCGAGCAGCCGCGGCGTAAAATGCAGCCCCGCCGTGGGAGCCGCGGCAGAGCCGTCGGTCTTGGCGTAGACCGTCTGATAGCGGCTCTGGTCGCTGAGTTTTTCGTGTATGTACGGCGGCAGGGGCATGGTGCCTGCACGGGCGAGAGCCTCTTCGAACACGCCGTCGCACTCGAAGTCCACTATGCGTTCGCCGCTGTCCGTTACCGAGCGCACGGTAAGGGAAAGCCCCGCGTCTATTTTAAGGCGCGTGCCCGGCCTGCACTTTTTGCCGGGCTTTGCGAGCACCTCCCAGCGCAGCGCCGAGATGCGCCTTAAAAGCAGCACCTCCACCTTTCCGCCGTGTTCGGTCTGCGCGAACATGCGCGCGGGCAGCACCTTGGTGTTGTTCACAACGAGCACGTCGCCCGGCCTTAAAAAGTCCTTTACGTTGCGGAATATCGTGTGCGTTACGCTGCCGTCCGCCCTGTTATATACGAGCAGACGGGAGCTGTCGCGCGGCTCTGCCGGCGTCTGCGCGATAAGCTCCTCCGGAAGGTCGTAATAAAAATCGCTCTTTTTAAGGTCGGTGGGCGCGCCGTGCGCCTGCACGTCCCTCTGTTCAAGTTCACTCATCTTCTTCTTTTTCGAACAGCGAAAGCTGTGCCGCCTGGCTGTCGCTTGGCTTATAACCGAGGTGTTCGTAACCGCCGCGCAGGATGACTCTGCCGCGCGGGGTGCGCGCTATAAAGCCGAGCTGCAGAAGATAGGGTTCGTAGACGTCCTCTATCGTGCCGGCGTCCTCGTTTACCGTGGAGGCGAGCGTTTCCAGCCCCACCGGCCTGCCGTTGAATTTTTCTATCATGGCGTGCAGGATGGCGCGGTCGGTTTCGTCCAGCCCCAGCTCGTCTATCTCCATGCGCCGAAGCGCGTACCGGGCGTCGCGCAAAGCGACGGCGGACGCGCCGCGTATCTCCGAAAAGTCGCGCACGCGCCGCAAGAGCCTGTTGGCTATGCGCGGGGTGCCGCGCGAACGGCGGGAAATTTCGGCGGCGGCTTCTTCCTCCACCTCTATCCCCAGCTTGCCGGCGCTTTTTAGCACTATCTCTTTAAGCTCGTCGGGTGTGTACATCTCCAGGCGGCAGATTATGCCGAAGCGGTTGCGCAGCGGAGTGGCTATCATCCCCGCGCGCGTGGTCGCGCCGATGAGCGTGAATTTTTTTAACGGGAAACGCACGTTGCGCGCGTTGGGGCCCTTGCCGAGGATTATGTCGAGGGCGTAGTCCTCCATGGCGGAATAGAGTATCTCTTCCACGCTGTGATTGAGGCGGTGTGTCTCGTCGATGAAGAGCACGTCGCCTTCGTTGAGGTTGGTGAGTATGGCGGCAAGGTCGCCGCTGCGTTCGATGGCGGGCGCGGAAGTGAGCTTTAACGTGCCGCCCATTTCGCCCGCTATTATGTGCGCGAGCGTCGTCTTGCCGAGGCCGGGCGCGCCGTATAAAAGGACGTGCTCGAGCGCCTCGCCCCTCTTTTTGGCGGCCGCCATGTAGACTTTGAGGTTCTCCTTGACCTTTACCTGG
>CALVLW010000061.1 GCA_944341315.1 uncultured Clostridia bacterium | reverse complement strand
GCATGACCGCCGTGATAGGCAAAACTGCCTATGCAACGCTCGTAGAGGCCGTTGCGGCAGTGGGCGACGGCGAAACCATCACCATGATAGCCGACGACCTGAATGCAAGCGGCGTGATCGTTCCTTCCGGCAGCAATTTTACCATCGACTTCAACGGCCACACCTTTGTCGTTACGCAGAACCTTGCAGGTTCTACCGGCACAAAGTCGCAGGTGTTCCAGCTGCTCAAAGATTCGACCATAACGATGAAGAACGGCACTCTCCGCGGCGGCGTATCCGGCGTTAAAATGATCATTCAGAACTATGCCGACCTCACGCTCGAGGATATGACGCTCGACGCGGCGGACAGCACCAGTGCGGCTTGCGAAGCGCTCTCCGTTAACAACGGCGACGTTGTGATAAAGGGCAACACGCAGCTGCTTGCACGCGACAATGCTTACGCGTTCGATATCTATTATTGGCCTGCCAACAGTTACACGGACGGTGCAACGGTCACGTTCGACGAATCGTTCAACGGCAAGGTGGAAGGCATGGTTGCTTATTCGAGCGACGGCACCGACGACGAGAACATTCACGAAAAGGCCGTGCTCGTGATAAACGGCAACGGCACTTTCGACATAACTCTCGAAGTAAAGGCGAACATCGAAGAGAACATCACCGCGAACGGCGGTAACTTCGGCTTTGTACTGCCCGAAGAGTACCTCGGCGCGGGCAATTCGCTCTATACCGACGGCGAGGGCGGCTACGCAGTCGCACCCGCAAACGAAGCTCCCGAAGGCATGAAAAAGGTCGCCGTGCTGATGGACGGCGAGGGCTACGCCACGATAGCCGCGGCGCTTGCCGCCACCGAAGGCGAAGTTGCACTCACCCTTTGCGACGACCTTACGGAAAACGTGGTCATCCCCGAGGGAAAAGTTGTAACGCTCGACCTTGCCGGCTTCACGATAACCGATAACGGCGACCACACCATATATAATATGGGCAACCTTACCATAAAGGACAGCTCCGGACAGAAGTTCGGCGTTGTGGATAATATCACGCACGCAAGGGCTGCCGTATATAACGAAGTGGGCGGCGTGTTCGTCCTCGACGGTGCAAGGCTTGCAAGAAGCCTTGAAAACGGTGCATCGAGTTCGGATAACGGCGGCAACAGCTATTATGTGCTGCTCAACCACGGCACCGCAATGCTCAACGGCTATATTTCGCAGGACGGCGCATATTCGTCGCTCATTGAAAACGGCTGGTACAACGGCAGCGAGAATACGACGGGCGCGGCTTCGGTAATGAACATAATCGGAGGCGAATACTCCGGCGGCCTCAATACCGTAAAGAATGACGACTACGGCGTGCTCACAATTTCGGCAGGTACGTTCAGCAACGTTGAACAGTCGGCGGTACTCAACTGGAACGAAGCCACCATATCGGGCGGCACCTTCCAGGTAAACAGCAACTATGCTGTAGTGCTCAACGGCTACCTTAACGCCACCATGGACAAGGGCGAGCTTACGATCACCGGCGGCAGCTTCCATGGCCAGACGATGATCGCACAGATGGGCGGTTCGCAGTCGATAGGCGAAGTTGCCATAAGCGGCGGCGAATTCAGCACCATGCCCAGAGCGACGTACTTTGAAGACGGATTTGTTGCTTCGTGGAATGAAGAGAGGAAGGCATACGTCACCGTCGAGGGCGAATTCGTGGCAAGCATAGGCGCGTACTCCTACGCCACCTTGCAGGAGGCGATAGACGCCGCCACCGACGGCGCAACGGTAAAACTGCTTGCGGACGTAAAGGAAAACGTTGATATCGGTAAGGCGCTCACGCTCGACCTCAACGGCAACGACATAACTTCCACAGGCAGCAGGACTTACGGCGTTATCATAAAGGCAGGCGACGTCACCGTTACGGACGGCACCGCCGCGGGCGAGCCTTCCGCAGTGATAGGCGTGGCCGACCGCAACGCCGATCGTGCGCTTGCAATAACCAACGGTGCAAAGAACGTTAGGATAGAAAACGTAAAGATAGACGGCCACGTGGCAGTCTGGGTGGAAAAGAGCTCGGAGGCCGTTTTCGCAAACGTTGACGTAGACGCAAATCTCGCAGGTATAGGCGTCAGCGGCCCTTATGACGAGGCCACGATAGCCGGCGCTTCCGAAGAGAATTATACCAAAGTCACCATAACCGGCAGCAACGTGCATGCTTATAATTCGTTTGCGGTGTTCGGCAACGGCTCGCAGCACGGCACGGACATCACCGTAACGGACAGCGTTCTTTCCGTTGAAGGCGTGCCCAGCAGCCTTGCAGACGGCAAAAAAGCAGGCACGGGCATATTCAATCCCCAGGTCGGCATACTCACCGTTTCGGGCAACACTACCATATCCGCTCCTACGGGTATCGAGATGCGTTCCGGCACGCTGAACATAGCCGACGACACCGTCACGGTAGAGAGCACCTCCGACGAGTTCTTTGCCATAGACAACGGTAACGGCACAACGATGGGCGCGGTTGCGGTTGCAATATCGCAGCATGCCACCAATCAGACCATAAACGTTAATATCTCCGGCGGTAACTTTATCGCCAGGGAAGGCGGCTTTGCGCTGTACGAGGCAGACACGCACGACGAACTTTCGCACGAGGATATCGCTATAGCCATCACGGGCGGCACGTTCAACGGCGCCGTTGAAAGCAAAAACGTAACAGGCTTCATAACGGGCGGCAGGTTTGCGGAGCTTCCCGCAGAGGACGCCTTTGCCGAAGGCCTTGCGGGCGAGCTTTATAACGGCTATTACATAGTCGTGAACGCCGAAGACGACGTTGCCACCGTGGCAGACAGGCTGGAGGCGCAGAACGAAATGCGCGCTTACCTTGCATCGTTCGGCCTTACCCTTGCCGACATGCAGCTCGTTGCCGAAAACGACGAGTTTGCCGCGGCGGTTGCCGAGGCTTACGACGCCATCTTCGTTGCCGAAACGAGGAGCGGCGTTGCCGAAGCTCTTGCAGCCGGCATGGACGCCGTGGACGCTTACAAACTCAACCTCGATTTTGCAAAGGCCGAGGCTCAGACCGAGCTGCTCGAATACTCCATGGATATGGAAAAGGGCGTAGTGGTCGTTCCCACCTACGCGCTCTCCGCGATAAACGGCGCGCTCACCGTGGACGAGGTGAACACCTACGTTGCGGCCGCCAAGGCGGAGATGGACGATATCCGCGCGCAGCGTGCCGAGGCGGAGGCCAGGTTCGACGAGGTTACCGATCGGTTCGGCGCGATGATGCAGGCTCTCGGCATAACGGGCAGCGAGGAAGATGGTTACACCTCCGAAGTGCTCGATAAGCTCAACGGCGTTATAGAGGCGCTGGGCATAACCGAGGCGGACGGCGCATGGAGCACCGACCTGCTGGACGGCCTTGCGGAAGATCTTGCCACCGTGGATAAGAACATAGACGACATAAAGGCGCTGCTCGGCACCGCCGCGGACGAAGCCACCGCGCAGACCGTTATCGGCATGATAAAGGATACGCAGGCTAAGCTGGCTGAGGCAGAGAAAAACATCAAGACCGAGATAAATACCCTCTCGACTGACGTTAAGAGCTGGATAGACGCCGTTTCGACAAAGGTAGACGCCATCCCCACCGACGAGGAGCTTAAAGAGGCGCTCGACACGGCGCTTGCCGACATAGCGGAGCAGATAGCCGAGATCCAGAGCGACGTGAACGCAATGGAGGGCATCGACGAAACCATAATAAACGGCGTAGACGAAAAGATACAGGCTGCGTTCGCAACGTTCACGACGACCTTTAACGGGGCGATAAGCGGCATAAACGAAAAGCTTGCCGCACTCGACGATGCAGTCAAGGCGCTGCCCGACGACGGCGACGTTGCCGCTCTCACTTCGGCGATAGCCGACGCCAAGGCCGCGGCGGAGGCCGCGGGCGGCAAGGTGGACGGACTCGGCACCACGCTTACAGCCATAGACGGCGCGATAGACGGGCTTGCCGCAGCGCAGGACGCCATGAACGAGGCAATGAACTCGTTCAAGAGCGAGCTTAACACCGCGATCGCCGGCATAAAGAGCGACATCGCGGGCGTAAAGGCAGACGTCAAGTCGCTTGCCGATAAGGCTGCGGCAGACAAGGCGGAGCTGCTCGGCGAACTCGAAGAGCTGCAGGCCGCGGCAGACGAACTTGCCGAAGCGGTGGCTTCGCTCGGCGGCGCAAGCGACGTAGACCTCGAAACGCTGGCAAACGGCGTTGCTGCCCTTCAGTCTTCGCTCGGCGAAGTTGCGGGCACCGTGGACGAAGTTGCGGAAGGCAACAGGAACTCCCTGTCGAATTTCACGGGGATATACATATATCTCTCCGCACTCATCGTGCTCGCGGTAGTGATACTCATAGTAGTAAGCGTTAAAAAGCGCAGGCCGTTCTGAATGTAACTAACGGCGCAGGCGGCGCGGGCATCTGCCCGCGCCGTTATTTTGTGCCGGAAAAAGATTTGTGCGCAATTTAGTTTTCCCCGGCGGCGGAATGTGCTATAATATGACCGTAGCGCCGTATGCGGCAGCGCACGCGGCAAAAGGAGGCGGCTTTGCGGGCTGTTGATATCCAAACGGAATACGCCGACGAGCTTTCGCGCCGCCGCGATCCCTGCGGGGAATATTATTCCGCCGTGCGCTTTCTGCTCGGGCTGGCGGTGGTGTTTATGGCGTGCATCGCCTTTTTCACCAACGTGCTCGTCGGGGTGCGCGTCAGCGGCGAATCCATGAGCCCCACGCTGCACACGGGCGATTATCTGTTCATGTACGCCTGGGGCGAACCGGACTACGGCGATATAGTGGTGTTCGACGCCCCCGCGGGCAGCGAATACATCAAGCGCGTCGTGGGGCTGCCCGGAGATACGCTTTGGGCGGAGGACGGCGTGCTTTACCGCGCGCACGCCGGCGGCGAGGCCGCGGCGGTGGAGGAGCCTTACGTAATAGCGGGCTGGAAGGGCAACATAGCCGTTACCGTGGTGCCGGAGGGCTGCATGTACGTGCTGGGCGACAACCGCGCGGACAGCGAAGACAGCCGCTTTTTCGGGGCGGTGGACATGCGCAAACTGCGCGGGGTGATAACCGGATGGTCGTTTTCCGCGCGCGGCACGATAACGCGCATAATGGACATTTTTTCGTTCAGGTGGTAAAAAGAGCGGCAGATATGCCGCATATACGTTAAAAAAACCCCCGCTGCGGCGGGGGCTTTTTTGCCGCGGGGCGACAGTTCGTGCAGTAAAACGTGCCGGATAGGTAATACGGGTGCGCGCCGCCCGCGGATGTGCTATAATTTGTCCGCAGCGCGCGGATGCGCTGACAAGAACGCTGCGGAGGGATTACCATGCACGGAAAAAAGTTTTTTGCGGTTTTTGCCGCCGCGGTCTTGCTGCCGCTCTGCCTTGCCTCCGGCTGCGCGCGGCCCGGCGGCGATAACGGGGCCTACGTTTCGGAATACCGCGCGCAGACGGCAAACGCCGCGGAGGCGCTCGAGGCCGCCAACGCGCTGAACGAAGAGATCGTCGGCGAGGGCATGGTACTGCTAAAAAACAGGAACGGCGCGCTGCCCCTGGAAAAGGGCGCAAAGATCACCGTGCTTGGCAAAAACGCCTCCGATCCGATATACGGCGGCGGCGGTTCTGCCTCCGGCGCGGACGGCTCCGGCCAGGGCGGCGTTAAATATTACGACCTTTACGACAGTCTGGAAAACGCGGGCTTTGCCGTAAATCCCGTAACGCGCGCCTTTTACGAAGACGACGCGGCCTCCGGCAGCGGGCGCGACGGCGGCTCGGGCACGGGGCAGGTGGCAACGCTCACGGGGGAAACGCCCCTTTCGGCGTACACGCGCGAGGTCGTTGAGTCGTATAAAGATTATAACGACGCGGCGATAATTTTCATTGCGCGCGCCGGCGGCGAGGGCGCCGACTTAAAGACTGATTACGCCGCCCCCGCAGAGGGCAGGAGCCGGTATAATTACGGCGGGGATCCCGCCCTCGGCGACCATTACCTCGAGCCGGACGACAACGAAGAGGCGCTTATAGAGCACGCAAAGGCAAACTTCGGCACGGTGGTCGCGGTGCTCAACACCGCGGCCGCGTTCGAGGCGGGAAAGCTGGAATACGACGACGGCGTGGACGGCGTGCTGTGGCTCGGGTTTGCGGGCGGCAGCGGCATGAACGCCCTGGGCAAGGCGCTCTGCGGCGAGGTGAACCCCTCCGGCAGGACGGCGGATATTTACGCCGCCGACTTCAAAAAAGATCCCACGTTCGCCAATTTCGGCAGCAATTACGCCTGTTCTTACTTAAAGGCGGACGGCTCGCCGAGCGGCGTCAACTTTGTGGAATACGACGAGGGCATATACGTCGGCTATCGTTACTACGAAACGCGCGCCTACGAAGAGCGCGCCACCGATCCGGAATGGTACGGCGACAACGTGGTGTATCCCTTCGGCTACGGGCTGTCTTATACCGCGTTCGAATGGGAGGTAAACTTCGTCGCGGACGGGTTGGAGGCGGACGGCGAGGTGACCGTTCAGGTAAAGGTGACCAACACCGGCGGCGTTGCCGGCAAGGACGTGGTGCAGCTATATTATTCCGCGCCGTACGTCCGCGGGCAGACGGAAAAGGCGCACGTTGTGCTGGGCGGTTATAAAAAGACGGGGCTCATCGCGCCCGGCGGGAGCGACACCGTTACGATAACGATGCCGGTGCGCGGCATGGCGTCTTACGATCATTCCGACGCCGACGGCGACGGGCATACGGGTTACGAGCTCGACGCGGGCGTCTACACGCTCTACGCAGGCAGAAATTCGCATGCGTGGGCGGAGGAGGATGCGTTCAAAGCCGCGTACTTGCTTGACGAAGAGATAAATTACGACGCCGACGACGCCACGGGCGCGGAGATAGAAAACCGCTTCGGCTATATGAGCGATTATTTCGACGACAGGGCGGAAAGCACGTTCGCGGGGCATTCGCGCACGATGACGCGCGCGGATTTTGCCGGCACTTTCCCCGTGCCCGCCGCGGAGGGGGAGATAATTATATCGGAGGAAGAGGAGGCGGGCTTTACTTATTCCGAACCCACGCCGGAGAGCGACGCGGGCAAGCCGTGGTACACCGACGAGATGCCGCGGCAGGCGGAAGTCACCGGCGGCGACGTCTTGGCCGCGGACATGACGGGGCTGGATTACGACGATCCCGCCTGGGAACGGTTCATGGATCAGCTGTCCTTAAAGGATATGCGCGACCTTGTGGTCAGCGGGTTTTTTATCACGGAGGATATCCCCGCGATAGGCCTGCCGATGTCCGTAACGCCGGACGGGCCCACGGGCTTTGTGCAGGGTTCGGGCGCGAACGCCGTGCAGGGCACCTGCTGTTACGCCTCGCCCGTGGTGGTGGCGTCCACCTGGAACGCGGGCCTTGCCCGCGCCATGGGCGCAGCCGTCGGCGAAGAGGGCATCTGGGGCGGTTCGGACGGCGTAGCCGGCGGCTACAACGGCTGGTACGCGCCGGGCGCCAACATCCACCGTTCGCCCTTTTCGGGCAGGAACTTCGAATATTATTCCGAAGATCCGCTGCTCTCCGGCACCATGTGTGCCGAAGTGGCGGAGGGAGTGCAGTCTAAGGGCGTGTTCGTCATGGTAAAGCATTTTGCCCTGAACGATCAGGAGACCGCCCGCGCGGATCTTGCCACCTGGGCAGACGAGCAGACCGTGCGCGAGATATACTTAAAAGCGTTCGAATATCCCGTAAAGGCGGGCGCTTACGGCGTGATGAGCGCCTTCAACCGCATGGGCAACACGTGGGCGGGCGCGAGCTACGAACTGCTCACCGGCGTTCTGCGCGAAGAGCGGGGGTTCGAGGGGCTGGTGATAACCGATTGGGCGAATTGGAACATGTTCATGGACGGCGCGCGCATGGTGCGCGCGGGCTGCGATTTGTGGCTGGGCAACCATCCCGAAAACAAGGATAACCGCACCAACGACGATATTTTGGGCATATCCGCCGCCGAATGCACTCCAACGCACGTTGCCGCCATCCGCCGCGCGGCAAAAAACATAATATACGTCGTGGTAAATTCCAACGCCATGAACAGATTGGAGGAGCGGTATTCTTCCGGGTTCGACGCCTCCTCGCTTGCGCTCGGCAGCTTTGCCCGCGGCGAAAAAGTGGCTTTCGACGCGTCAAGCGATGTCTGGAGCGGCTATCGGTACGTGCTTACGGGCGCACCGGACGGCGTTACGATAGACGGAGACGGCGGCAGGATAAGCGGCGCGATATCGCCTTCGGCCGCCGCGGGCGAATACGTTATGACCGTGTCGCTCAAAGACGAACGCGGCTTTGTTGGGCAGAGCGTACGGCTCACGCTGACCGTGCGCGACGAGGACGCGCCCACGGGCTGCGGCGCGGGCGGCGGAACGGGAGGCTTTGCGGCGCTTGCCGCGGCAATATGCCTTATCGTTTTCGGAAAGAGGAAAAAATAAAAAACGAGCGCGGCGCCTTAAAGCGCCGCGCTCGTTTTACTTTAAGCGGTATTTTCAGAATGCAAGATGGAAAAATCCGAACAGTTTGCGCAGGGGGCGGCGTATGCCTTTATCCCACGGGAAAAGGCTGCTTCCGCGGTCCATCCTGTCTATTTCGGCGATCTCCTTTTCGCTCAGCCGCACCTTGAAAAAGTCGCCGTTTTCGGCGATGCGTTCGGGGCGGACGGACTTGGGTATCACGGCAACGCCCCGCGCGTGCAGCCACGCAAGTATGACCTGCGCCACGGTGCAATCGTGCGTTGCGGCTATCTCGGTGAGTATGGGGCTTGCAAAGATGCCGTTCTTGCCCTCGGCAAAGGGCGCCCACGCTTCGGGCAGGATGTTTTTTTCGCGCAGGAACTTCAACAGTTCTTCGCGCCGGAAGTAAGGGTGCAGCTCTATCTGATCCACGGCGGGCGTTATGCGCGCGTCGTCCGTTATGTTTATCAGGTCGTCTATGCCGAAGTTGGAAACGCCTATCGCGCGCACCTTGCCTTCGTCCGCGCACTCTTCCAAAGCGCGCCACGTCCTTTTCAGCCAGCCGTACGGTTCGTGTATAAGGTAAAGGTCTATGTAATCCAGCCCCAGCTTTTTAAGCGAACTTTCCAGCGCCCTCTTCGCGCGCTTGTAGCCGCAGTCGGAAAACCACAGCTTGCTGGTAATAAACAGCTCTTCGCGCGGTATCCCGCACGCCTTTATCGCTTCGCCGACGGCCTCTTCGTTGCCGTAAACGGCGGCGGTGTCTATCATGCGGTAACCGTTTTCGATCGCGCATATCACCGCGTCTATGCACGTTTTTTTATCCGTTACCTGAAATACGCCCAGCCCGGCGGCGGGCATCTTTACGCCGTTGTTCAGCGTGAACGTCACGTTTTCCATCGTTTCCCCCTTGCGTGCTCAGACGCGCACCGTTTTATATTCTTCGCCGTCGAGAGTCTTAAACGAAAACCGTCCCGCCTCGAAAACGATATAGCCGCGGGCGCTGCCCTCTTTGGGCAGGCTGACCGAACCGGGGTTCAGGTGCAGGAAGCCCTCGCGCTCTGCCAGCGGGACGTGGGTGTGGCCGGTTACGTAAACGCCGCCCGCCTTAACGGGCGGAACTGCGCGGTGCCCGTGCGAAAGGTATATGTCCGTCCCGTCGGCGCACACCAGCGCGTAGTCCGAAAGGCAGGGGAAAGACAGCACCATCTGGTCGACCTCGCTGTCGCAGTTGCCGCGCACGCAGATTATTTTGTCGGCGGCGCCGTTAAGCATCTCCGCCACCTTTTGCGGCGCGTAGCCCTCGGGCAGCGGATTGCGCGGGCCGTGATAGAGTATGTCGCCCAAAAGCAGCAGCCTGTCCGCCCCTTCGCGTTCGAACGCGTCGAGCAGTTTTTTGCACCATTCGGCCGATCCGTGTATGTCGGAGGCTATCATAAGTTTCATAAAAGCTCCTTTATCTTGGCGATAACGCCGCCCTCCGCGTTGGAGGGGATAACGTTGCCTATTATCCGTTTCAGTTCGGGAAATCCGTTGGCGGTAACGAACGCATAGCCGCTCGCCTGCAGCATCTCCAGATCGTTCATGTGGTCGCCGAAGGCGACGCATTCGCCGCTCTCCGCGCCGAGTTCGCGCAGCAGCGCTTTAAGCGCTTCGCCCTTGTTTGCCGAAAGCGTGCAGACGTCCAGCCAGTCGTAGCCGGACACCTTGCAGCGCAGCCCCTTTATCGCGGGGACGAGCACGCCCGCGGCGTGCTCGGCGGCGGGCAGTTTGTCCCATACGGATATCTTTAATATTGTGTTGGCGCGCACCGCGGCTTCCAGGTCGTCCACCCTGCGCGCGACGGAATAGGAGCGCAGCAGCGTCTCTTCGAACTGCCCGTCGTCGGAGTCGTAAAAGGCGCAGTCCACGCCGCTGCACAGCGGGAACAGGTTTTTTTCGCGCTTTATCTCGTCCAGCGCGTAAAGCACGTCTTCCGTCGGGGTGGGGTTGCAGTATATCACCCTGCCGCCCAGCCACGCCAGCCCGCCGTTCTCCGCCACGATCGCTATCTCGTCCAGCGCCGGCGCGAACAGTTTTTTAAGGTTGGGCAGCTGCCTGCCGCTGGCGGGAACGAACGTTACTCCGCGCGCGGACATCCTCTTTATCAGCGCAAAGATCTCCGCGGGCATTATCTTGCTCGGCGGGAGCAGCGTCCCGTCGAGGTCGGATGCTATTACTTTAAGCATGTCGCGTCATATTATCAGCTTGAAAATTTTAAGCTTGCCGAACTTTGCCGCGGCGCTTTCCGAAAGCGCCTTATATACGGCGTTGGGATCGAATTCGGTAAGCACCTCTTTGTCGAACACGGAGATGTCCGCCGCCTTGTGCACGAGCAGGTTAATGGCTGTGTCGGTATAGCCGAAGCCGTTCATCACGCTCGAAAGAGTTACGTTCTTGTCGCAGAGCTCGCGCGCGGGGATGTTGAAGTTTATGGGCGCGAAGCCCGCTATCACGGCAAGCTTGCCCTCCGCCACCGAACGGATGGTCAGCGCGGGATCCAGCTTCGAACAGGTGGAATAAACCGCCGCGTCGCACAGCTGGCCGCTCGTTGCCTCCATAAGGTTTTCGGTAAGCGATTCGTCCGCCTCGAAGGAGTAGTAAATGCCGCAGCCGCGCGTCTTTTCCAGAGCGGCGGGGTTGTTGTCTATGACTATGGGCACGAGTTTGTGGTATTGCAGCACCTGGGCTATTATGTTGCCCGTAAAGTTGCCGCCTATCACCGCCACCCTGCTGCCCGTGGGCAGCGCAAGCCTGTCGCAGACCTTTTCCGCAACGGCGACCGCCTCGGCGCACAGCGCGTCCGTGTCGCTCACCGAATCGGGCAGCGGCGCCACGTCGCGGCTTTTGCACACCACGAAGTCGCGCAAAAACCCGTTGAAGTCTTTGCCCGCAACGGCGGGGGAGGCGCACTTTTCGCCCTTGCCCGTCTTGCAGCTTAAACAGTTGCCGCAGCTGCGCTCGGGCAGCAGCAGCACGCGCATGTTCTTTTCCACGCCGTAACATTCGCCGCAGGTCTCCGTTACCCTGCCCACGGCAAACCTGCCTATCGTCTTGGGGTAGCACGCGCCGCCCTCGCCGGAATACAGCACCGCGTCGTAGTTGGAGGCGAGCACGTAGCTCACCTTTACCTTGACTTCGCCTTCGGCAACGGGGCGGTCTTTTGCCGGCTCGTTCACGAGGAGGCCGGCGTTTTTTAAGATCCAATTATCCATATTACGCTTTCATTATACTCACAATTTTCCGCAAACGCAACTAAAAAACCGTCCGTTATCCGTTTTAAGCTCCCGGCGGCTGTGCGGGCGCCGCCAAATTTTTTTGCGCGCGGGCGGAAAATTGGTTGACGGGCGCGCAATTATGATATATAATGTGTGAGTATTCAAATCTAATGCGAGGTGAAGAAAGTGAAGCCCGATATACATCCCGAATATCACGAAGTAACGGTCGTGTGCGCATGCGGCGAGACTTTCAAGACGGGTACCACCAAAAAGGTGGACACCCTCAAGGTCGATATCTGCAGCAAGTGCCATCCGTTCTTTACAGGCAAGCAGAAGCTCGTTGATACCGGCGGCCGTGTAGATAAGTTCAAGAAAAGATACAATATGTAAAAAGAGCGGCTCCTTATTTTTTGGAGCCGCTTATTTTCCCTTACGGGCGTAATGCCGCGCGTGCGCGGCATATAATATATGCGGACGCGTGAATTATGGCAAAGAATAAAAGAAAAAAGAGAGTTTCCTGTTCGATAGGCGGGCAGGCGGTGCTCGAGGGCGTTATGATGATGGGCAGGACGTGCATGGCTACCGCCGTGCGCGATCCCGACGGCCAGATCCAGGTCGAGGCAAAGCGCATCGCGCGATCGCCCGCCGCCGCGCGCGCGATGAAGATACCTTTCGTGCGGGGCGTGGTGAACATGTTCAACAGCCTCGTGCGGGGCACGCGCACGCTGATGCGTTCCGCCGAAGTTTACGGCGAAGAGGAGGAGGCGGGCGGACTTGAAAAGTGGCTCGCCGAAAAGTGCAAGATAAGCCTGATGAGCGTCGTTTCGGCGATATCGGTGGCGCTGGGCGTGGCGCTTGCGGTGGGGCTGTTCATAGTGCTGCCCAACTTTGCCGTCGGCGCGCTTGCGGAGGCGTTCCCCGTGCTGGAAGACAGCGCGTGGCGCTACGTGCTGCTCGGCGTGTTCAAGCTGGTCATCTTTTTTGCGTACCTCGCGCTCATCCTGCTGTTAAAGGATATCCGCAGGCTTTATATGTATCACGGCGCCGAGCACAAGACCATCACCTGTTACGAGCTGGGCATGCCCCTCACCACGGAAAACGTGATGAAGTGTTCGCGCCTGCATCCCCGCTGCGGCACTTCGTTCCTGTTCATAGTGATAGCGGTAAACATCCTCGTCATCTCGCTCGTTTCGTGGGCGCTGAACGTCGGCTCCATAAATAACGGCGTGCTCGAATTTCTGGCAAGGCTGGGCATAGAGGTGGTGCTGCTGCCCGTGATAGCCGGCATTTCTTACGAGGCGTTAAAGCTGGTGGCAAGGTTCGACAATCCGTTCGCCAACGTGTTCAAGCTGCCCGGTTACTTTATCCAGAAGGTGTTCACCACCCGCGAACCGGACGAGAGCATGGCGGAGGTTGCGATCGCCGCCTTCGAACGCGTGCTGGAGATGGACGCCGATCCTTCCGTGCCCGAAACTTCGTTCGTGACGGCGGGCAGGCTCACGCAAAAGCTTGCCGACACTAAAAAACTGTTTGCCGAAAACGGCATAGACGAAAGCGACGCCGAGTGGATATATTCCCTCACCCTCGGCATAAAGCGCAGCGAGCTCTCGTTTGAGCGCGTAGTTTCCGCCGCGGAGAGCAAAAAGATAGAGGCGATAGTAAAGGAGCGCCTTACCGGGCGCCCGCTGTGGTATATAATGGGCGACGTCGATTTTTACGGCTGCAAGATAAAGGTGGACGAACGCGCGCTCATACCCCGCCCCGAGACCGAACAGCTTGCGGAGATAGCGGTAAAGACCGCGGAGGCGGGCGACAAGGTGCTGGATATGTGCACCGGCAGCGGCTGCCTCGCCGTGGCGATAGCCAAGGGCTGCGCCGGCAAGAACGTCTCCGTTACGGCGGCGGATATCTCCGACGCCGCTATAATGCTCGCGCAGGAGAACGCCGGACTCAACGGCGTCACCGTGCACTTCGTGCGCACCGACCTGTTCGAAAATATCCGCGGCAGGTTCAACCTTATCGTCTGCAACCCGCCGTATATACGCAGCGGCGAGATATCCGCGCTCGACAGGGAGGTAAGGGACTTCGAACCGCGCATAGCGCTGGACGGCGGCGCCGACGGCCTCGATTTTTACCGCAGGCTGGCAAGGGAGGCCAACCGTTACGTCGCGCGCGGCGGCATGCTCATCCTGGAGGTGGGCGAGGACCAGGCGTCCGACGTGCTCAGATTGTTCGAAAAGCGCGACTACGCAATAGTGATAAAGGACCTCGAAGGCAAGGAGCGCTTTCTTAAAATAGCCTTCTGACGCGTCGCAAAAAATATTGCCGTGCCGCCGTTTTGGCTGCGTTGAACGCGGCATATATGCCGTTCAATTTATAAAAATCGCGTTTTTTAAGAGTTGTGTCTATGCTGTTTTTGGAAAAACTCGACGACATTTACAACAAGTACGAGCAGCTGTCGCAAAAAATGGCCGATCCGGCGGTCATCGCCGACAGCGCGCTGTGGGCGGGGCTTGCCAAAGAGCAGGCGGAGCTTGCGGAGACCGCCGAAAAATACGGCGAATACAAGCTGTACGCGGGCAGGCTCATGCAGACGCAGGCGGCGCTTTCCGCGGAGGACGACGCCGAGATGCGCACGCTTCTTGCCGAAGAGGAGACCGACCTTAAAAAAAAGCTGTCCGCGGCGGAAGAGGAGCTTAAAATACTGCTCCTGCCCAAGGACAGGAACGACGACAGGAACTGCATAGTGGAGATACGCGGCGGCGCCGGCGGCGACGAAGCCGCCCTGTTTGCCGCCGAACTTTACCGCATGTACCTCGGCTATTGCGAAAGGCACCGCTTAAAGACGGAGCTCGTGGACGTAAACGAAACGGAGCTGGGCGGCATAAAGGAAGTGGTGTTCAACGTGAGCGGCAGGGGCGCTTACAAGCTGCTCAAATTCGAAAGCGGCGTGCACCGCGTGCAACGCGTGCCCGAAACGGAGTCGCAGGGCAGGCTGCACACTTCCACCGCGACCGTGGCGGTGCTGCCCGAAGCCGAGGACGTGGACGTGGAGATCCGCGACGAGGACATCCGCGTGGACGTTTACCGCTCCTCCGGCGCCGGCGGGCAAAAGGTGAACAAAACGGAGACGGCGATAAGGATAACGCACTTCCCCACGGGCATAGTCGTCACCTGCCAGGACGAGCGCAGCCAGCTCAAAAACAAGGACAAGGCGTTCAAGGTGCTCCGTTCCCGACTTTACGACTATTACAGCTCGCAGAACCGCAGCGAATACGACAGCCGCCGCAAGAGCCTCGTCGGCACGGGCGACCGCAGCGAGCGCATCCGCACTTACAACTTTCCGCAGGGGCGCGTCACCGACCACCGCATAGGGCTTTCGCTGTTTTCCATAGAATCTTTCATGCAGGGCGACATAGACCGGATGGTGGAGGCGCTCGCCGTTGCCGAGCGCGAGGCGCAGCTCGCGCAGTGACCGCCCGCGCGATTTTTACAAGGGGGAAAAGTATGATAGAGAACCGTTCGGCGGAAGATTACCTCGAAACGATACTGCTGCTCTCCGAAAGGCAGAGCGAGGTGCACAGGATAGACGTGGCGCGCGCCGCAAACGTTTCGCAGCCCGCCGTTCAAAAGGCGGTCAACCTGCTGATAAACAAGGGATACGTGGCCACCGACGGCATGCACATCCGCCTTACCGCAAGCGGGAAAAAGTATGCCTCGGACGTTTACGAAAGGCATTGCACCATAAGCGCCTTTCTCGTAAAGCTCGGCGTGCCCGCCCCCGCCGCGGAAAGGGACGCGTGCGAGATGGAGCACGTCGTTTCCGCGGAAACTTACGCCGCGATAAAGCGTTTCGTCGGCAAAAATTAGCTCTATATTAAAGGTAACGCCCGCGCGCGCAGCGCAGGCGCTATTTTTTCGTAAAAAAATATAAACTATGGTTAATTTTAGTTGACAGGCGGAGTTTTGCGGCGTATAATCTTACCGTAAGAATTAACCAAGGTTAAGTTATTTGCGGGAGGTGAGCCATGCCGCTCGTCGTTGCGCCCGAGGGCGCGGAGGTAGAGGTAAAAAAGATCGCTGCGGACGACGCCGTTTGCAGGCGCCTGCGCGAGCTCGGGATATATGCGGGCGCGCGGCTTAAAGTGCTTTCGCGCAGGGGCGGGCTGGTCGTTGCCGTAAAGGAGGGCAGGCTGTGCCTGGACGCGTCTACCGCCGCGCGGATAACCGTGACCGAGGCCGATTAAAGGAGGATATATGAAAAAACTGTGCGACTTTTCCGTAGGCGAAAGCGGGCGGGTGACGGCCGTGTGCGGCACGGGCGCAGTCCGCAGGCGGCTGCTGGACATGGGCGTGACGCCCGGCGCCGAGGTAACGCTCGTAAAGCGCGCGCCTTTGGGCGATCCTTTGGAGGTAACGCTGCGCGGTTACAGCCTTTCGCTCAGAAAGAGCGAGGCTGACTGCGTGCAGACGGAGGCGGGCGTATGAAGACTTTTGCGCTTGCGGGCAATCCGAACAGCGGCAAGACCACGCTGTTCAACGCGCTCACGGGCAGCACGGCGCACGTGGGCAACTGGCCGGGCGTTACGGTGGATAAGCGTGAGGGCGTGTACAAGTCGGGCGGAGCGCGCGCGAACATAGTGGACCTGCCCGGCATCTATTCGCTTTCGCCCTACACTCCCGAAGAGGTGATAGCGCGCAACTTCATTCTCGAAGGCCGCCCGGACGGCATAATAAACATAGTGGACGCCACCAATCTCGAGCGCAATCTTTATCTTACCACGCAGCTGCTGGAGATGGACGTCCCCGTGATAATAGCGCTGAACATGATGGACGAGGTGGAGGCCTCTGGCGACGGGCTGGACGCCGCGGAACTCGAACGCCGCGTCGGCGTGCCCGTGGTGGCTGTGTCCGCGCTTAAAAAACGGAACGTTGCGCGGCTGATGGAGCGCGCGCTGGCCATGCCCGCGGAGCGCAAGGGGCGCTCCGTCCTGGATACGGGCAGGCTGCAAAGCGCCGTGGATTATTACGAAAAGCAGGGCAAGAGCAGCCCGCTGTTCCGCGCCGTAAAGCTTGCCGAGGGCGACGAGGAGGAGCTTAAAGACGGCGGCGCGGCAGCCATCCGTGCGGATATATGTGCAAAATACGGTGATCCGGAGGCGGAGATAGCCGACGCGCGCTACAAGTACATATCCTCCCGGTTATCGTCCGTAAAAACGAGGGCGGCAAGGCCCGCGGCAACGCGCGCCGACCGCGCGGACAGGGTGCTTACGCATAAGATATGGGGCATTCCCATATTCATAGTAATACTCTTTGCCGTGTTCCACCTCACCTTTTCGGAGGATCTGTTCTTTATCGGCGCGATAGCTTCGGCGGCGGGCAGCCCGCTGCCTTCGTTCGCGGATATGGGCTTTGCAAAGCTGGGCGAAAGCGATATTTACGCCAACTTCGGCATAGCGCTGGCTTCGTGCTTTTACGACGGGGCGGTGTTCTCGCCGGGCGTGACGCTCACCAACCTTCTCAATCTCGTGCTCGGTTACGCCTCTTACGGCATAAGCGTCGGCACGGAGGCGGCGGGCGCGGCGCCGTGGGCGGCCGGGCTGATAAACGACGGCATAGTGGGCGGCATCACGGCGGTGCTCGGCTTTCTGCCGCAGATACTCACGCTGTTTTTGTGCTTTTCCGTACTCGAAGACACGGGATATATGGCGCGCGTCGCCTTTATCCTCGACAGGATATTCCGCCGCTTCGGGCTTTCGGGCAGGGCGTTCATGCCCATGATAATGGGCTTCGGCTGCTCGCTGCCCGCCATGATAAACACCCGCACGCTCGCCGACGAAAAGGAGCGCACCGCCACCATAAGGGTGATCCCCTTTTTCAGCTGCGGCGCAAAGCTGCCCATACTTACGGCGATCGCCGGCGGCATATGCGCAACAGCGGGCTTTGCCAACGTCGATCTGATAACTTACTCGATGTATCTTCTGGGCATGATCACCGCGGTGGTCGCCGTTATAGTGATGCGCTCCACCACTATGCGCGGCGAGGTGCCTCCGTTCATAATGGAACTGCCCGCCTACCGCCTGCCCGGCGCGCGCAACCTGATGCTGCACCTGTGGGATAAGACGGAGCATTTCGTAAAAAAGGCGTTCACCGTCATCTTTGCGTCCACCGTGCTCGTGTGGTTTTTGCAGTCCTTCGGCTGGAATTGGCGGTATCTCGGCGCGGAAAACATGCAGCAGTCCATACTCGCTTCGCTGGGGCAGCTCGTACAGCCGCTGTTCACGCCGCTCGGCTTCGGCTCGCAGCTCAACGAATACGGCTGGGTGTTCGCCGTCGCCGCGATAACGGGGCTGATCGCCAAGGAGAACGTGATAGCAACGTTCTCCGTGCTCGCGGCGATGTTCGTGGCGGGCTTCGAGGGCACCGAAGACGGCGTTGCCGAGGCGGTGGTGATGATAGAAAATACCGGCATCACCTGGCCCGCGCTTATAGCTTTCATAATGTTCAATATGACCACGGTGCCCTGCTTTGCGGCGTGCGCCACGGCAAAGGCGGAACTGCCCAAGGGCAGGTTCGCGTGGACGGTGCTGTTCTGGATAGTCACGAGCTTTATCGTCGGCAGCGTGTGCTACACCGTGCTGTCGTGGTGGTGGACCATATTCCTGTGGCTGGCCGCCGCGGCGGCCGCAAGCGCGGTGATAATACTTAAAAACAGGGGCGTGATAAAGTTCCCCTCGCTGCGCAAAAAACGCGTTGAATGAGGTATATTATGGGTGCATTCGAAATCGTAACGATAGTGGTCGTAGGCGTCTGCCTGCTTGCCGCCGCGGCATATCTGATCTATAAAAGAGTAAAGGGCGGCGGTGGCTGCGGCTGCGGAAGCTGCTCTTCGTGCCCGCATTGCGGGGCGTGCAAAAATCATTCTTCCGGCAGGGAAAAGGGCGACTGAAAGTTGCGCCCCTTCCGTTGCGGTACGTCTTTCCGGCGCCGCCCGCGCATCAGCGCGGGCGGCGTTGTGCGTTAATTTACAAAAAACGGTGCCGTTTGTCACAAAACGGGCGCGTCCGCAAAATTTTTTTCAAACGTTTGTCAAACGGGGTTAAATTATGTATAATTGAATGGAAAACAACAAAACGGGCAAAAATCAGCGCGCGGAGGCGCCGGTATTTTGCAAGGGAGTACCGTAATGTCATTCATTTCGCAGAGAGTTTCCACCATTTCCCCTTCGATGACGCTTGCCATGTCGGCAAAGGCGGCAGAGCTTAAAGCCGCGGGCGAGAACGTGATATCGTTCGGCGTGGGCGAACCGGATTTCAATACGCCCGCGCACATCGTGCAGGCGGCAAAGGACGCGCTTGACAAGGGCTACACCAAGTACGTGGCGGCGGCCGGCCTGCCCGCGCTCAAAAAAGCGGTGTGCGAAAAGTTCAGCCGCGACAACGGGCTGGATTACGAACCCTCGCAGATAGTGATAACCAACGGCGGCAAGCACGCCATATTCAACGCGCTGTTCGCAACGATAGATCCGGGCGACGAGGTGCTCATCCCCGCGCCCTATTGGCTCACCTATCCGGAGGTGGTAAAGTGCGTGGGCGGCGTGCCGGTGTTCCTGTACGCCTCGCGCGAGGCGGGCTTTAAGGTGCGCGCCGCTCAGATAGAGGGCGCCATTACCCCCAGGACAAAGATGCTCATCTTCAACAGCCCCAACAATCCCACGGGCGCCGTATATACCGAAAAGGAGATACGCAAGATAGCCAACGTCTGCGAAAAGCACAACATTCTCGTGCTTGCCGACGAAATGTACGAAAAACTCATCTACGGCGGAGAAAAGCACTTTTCGATAGCCGCCGCGTCGCCCAAGATGCGCGACCTCACCATAACGGTCAACGGCGTCTCCAAATCGTACGCCATGACCGGCTGGAGGCTGGGTTATCTTGCCGCCGAACAGTCGATAGCCAAGGCGATAGCTTCTTTCCAGAGCCATTCCACTTCCAACGTGAACACGATGACGCAGTACGCCGCGATAGCCGCGCTCCGCGGCCCCTCGGAGCCGATGGACGAAATGGTAAAGGCGTTCGGCGAGCGCCGCGCGCGCATGCTGGAGATGCTCGACGGCATGAAGCCGCTCGGGCTGGATTACGTGGAGCCTTACGGCGCGTTTTACGTGATGCTGCTGTGCGACAAGTTCTACGGCATGAGCTACGAGGGCAGGACGATAAACGGCAGCATGGACATGGCGGATATGCTGCTCTCCCACGCAAAGGTGGCGCTCACGCCGGGCATCTGCTTCGGCGACGACGACTGCGTAAGGCTTTCTTACGCGCTCTCCATGGAGGACATGGAGGAGGGCCTGCACCGCATAGAGGCGTTCGTAAAGGCGCTCCGTTGAGCGTTGCGGCCGGCAAAAAGGTAAATAATAAAAAATTTACGTTAAATTTTCGTAAAGGTATTGAAATTCCTCCCGAATGCTGTTAAAATAGAAACAAGATACCGACACGGTAGGACAGGAGGACAAATCATGATAAAGATCATCCCCGGCGCCAAAGGCTCGGGCAAGACCAAAAAACTCATAGACGCAGCCAACAAGGACGCGGAATCGGCAAAGGGCGTAAGCGCCTTCATCACCGACACCAAGAGGTATATGTACGACCTCAACCGTTCGGTGCGCTTCATAGACGTCACCGATTACAACATCGCCGGCGAAGACGCGCTCTGCGGGTTCGTAAAGGGCATAGCCGCGGGCAACCACGACTACGAATATATGTACATAGACGGCATTGCGCGCATTGCGGGCAAACAGCTTTCCGAAATGGCGGGCATATTCTATATGCTCGAAAAGCTCTCGGCGGAGAACGATATGGTCATCACCATAACGTGCAGCTGCCCCGTGGAGGAGCTTCCGGAGTTCGTTGCCAGATACGCATGACCTTACATCAAAGGGGCGCGGCTTTGACTGCGCCCTTTTTTTGCGCCGCTGCGGCTCGGTTTGCGGACACATACAAAATAAACGTGCGGCGGACGCCGCGCTTACGGGAGGAGACTTTTTATGAATTTCATAAGTACGCGCGGCGGCGAAAAGGTAAACGGTGCGGCAAAGGCGATCGTTAAGGGGCTTGCGGACGACGGCGGGCTGTTCGTGCCCGAAAGCTTCCCTCCCGTCACCCGGGAGGAGCTGGAGGAGATGCTGCCTTTAAGCTACCCCGAAAGGGCGGCAAGGATACTCGGCAAATACCTCGACGATTACGATTCCGGGGAGCTGCTCGCCGCGCTGGAGGCGGCCTATTCCAAGTTCGAGGGCGATCCCGCCCCGCTCGTCAGGATAGACGACGGCATATATCTGCTGGAACTGTGGCACGGCCCTACCTGCGCGTTCAAAGACATGGCGCTCACCGTGCTGCCCTACCTTCTGCGCAGGGGCAGCGACATCTGCGGCATAAAGGAAAAGATACTCATCCTCGTCGCCACCTCCGGCGACACGGGCAAGGCCGCGCTCGAGGGGTTTAAGGACGCCGAGGGCATAAAGATAATGGTGTTCTATCCCGACGACGGCGTATCCAAGATGCAGAAGCTGCAGATGTGCACCCAGGAGGGCGGCAACGTAAACGTGGTCGCCGTAAAGGGCAACTTCGACGACTGCCAGACGGCGGTCAAGCAGATATTCGCGGACGCGGAGCAGGCAAAGATACTCAAAGAAAGGGGGTATATCCTCTCTTCCGCCAATTCCATAAACTTCGGCAGGCTCGCCCCGCAGATAGCTTATTATTTCTCCGCCTACCTCGACCTCGTGAGCGGCGGTCAGATAGAGATGGGCGAGGGCGTGGACTTCTCTGTGCCCACGGGCAACTTCGGCAACATCCTCGCGGCGTATTACGCAAAGCGGATGGGGCTGCCCGTCCGCAGGCTGCACTGCGCCTCCAACATGAACAACGTGCTCACCGATTTCCTTTCGGGCGGCACTTACGACACTCGCCGCGAGTTTTACAAGACCACGTCGCCCTCGATGGACATACTCGTCTCCTCCAACCTCGAAAGGCTGCTGTTCGAAGTGTGCGGCCGCAACGCCGGGCGCACCGCGGATCTGATGAAGGAGCCGGAGGCAACGGAAGCCTACACCGTCACCCCGCAGGAAAAGGCGGCCGTGAACGAAACGTTCGACGGCGGATTTGCCAACGAAGACGAGGTGGTGGAAACGGTCTACGACGTGTTCTGCGACACCGGCTACACCATGGACACGCACACCGGCTGCGCAATGAAAGTGGCACTCGACTGGTTCGAAAAGAACAAAAAGGACACGGTAAAGATGGTGGTGGTCTCCACCGCCAACCCTTACAAATTCCCGCAGGACGTGCTCTACGCCGTGACGGGCAACGACGTAAAGGACAGCTTCAAGGGCATCAAGCGCCTGCACGCCGCAATGGCAGTGGCGGTGCCCAAAAGCCTCTCCGGCCTGCGCGACAAGCCCGTGCGGTTCTCCAAAACGGCAAAGCGCGACAAGCTGTTCGAAGAGGTGCTGTCCTTCGTGGACGGCGATTGAAAAAATTTATTGCTCGGCCGCCGCGCTTTTGCGCGGCGGCCTGTCTGTGCCCTTGTGTGCGGTGGCGGCGGCGCATACAACATATGGTGCTTTGCGCCCCGTATTATATAATAGATAAAAATATTGCCTTAAATTTTGCAAGAGAGCGCGTTTTTGATTGACAGCGCAAAGTTTATGTGCTAAGATTCAAATACATCCTTGCAGGGGTGTAATTTTTTTGTACGGAGTTTTCTACAATGAAGAAGGCATCAGTAAGAGCCAAGATAACCCTCGAATGCACCGAGTGCAAGCACAGGAATTACGACAGTTTCAAGAATAAGCGCAACGATCCCGACAGGATCACCATTTCCAAATACTGCCCTTTCTGCAAAAAGCACACCGAGCATAAGGAGACCAAGTAAGGTCGCTTTAAGTTCCGCACGCGGCAGCGCCGCGCATTAACCGCCTTGCGGCGGAGATAAGAGGAAGAAACAATGGCTGCATCCAACAACAAGTCAGAAGCAAAAAAGCCCAACGTTTTCGTTCGCATGGGCAGAAAACTCAAAGAGGTATTTTCCGAGCTCAAAAGGGTAACGTGGCCCTCTTTCCCCAAAGTGGTAAAGTCCACCGGTGTCGTGCTCGTGGTGGTGGTGGCGTTCCTCGTTGTCGTGACCGCCATAAATTACGGCCTCGACGCGCTCTTGACTCTCGTGACCGGGCTCGGCGGGGAGTAAGCCTATGACGGACACTTCTCAGCCCTGCTGGTATATCCTTCACGTTTATTCCGGCTACGAGGCGATAGTCAAGGCGAGCCTCGAAAGGCTTATAGAAAACAACAACCTGCAGACGCAGATATTCGACGTAAAGATCCCCATGGAGACCACGATAGAGGAGCGCAACGGCAAGCGCAAGATAGTCGAGCGCAAGCTGCTGCCTTCTTACGTGTTCATAAAGATGATCTACTCCAATCAGCTGTGGTATTGGGTGACCAACACGCGCGGCGTAACGGGTTTCGTCGGCCCCCAGGGCAGGCCCATCCCCATGAAGGAGGCGGAGATCCGCAAGATGCGCCTGGAGGAGGTGGCCGCCGACGTCAACTTTGCCGTGGGCGACACCGTAAACATCGACGCCGGCCCCATGGCGGGGTTCAGCGGCCTCGTAAAGGAGATGAACGATTCCGCGCAAAAGGCCCTCGTGTCCGTCGAAATGTTCGGCACGCAGACGGACGTGGAGGTGGAGTACATCCAGATAAGCAAAGCGGAAGGAGCTTCGTTATAAAGCTTTCGTCCCCTTTGTTTCCGCCATATATGCGGGGCAATCGCAAAAAACTTATTCGGAATAACGCCGCGATATCCTTTGCGGCATTATCATAGAACCGCGGCGGCGCGCTGCGCGCAAGGCGCAGGGCCCGCGGGCTCAATTTTGTGGGAGAGCGCGTTAAATACATTCTCATGGCGCGTTTCGTTAAAACCACGTCGGAGGACTTTTATTTATGGCAAAAAAGATCACCGCTGTAGTAAAGTTGCAGCTTCCTGCCGGCAAGGCCACGCCTGCACCCCCTGTAGGTTCCACCCTCGGCCCTCACGGCATCAACATCCCCGGTTTCACCAAGGAATTCAACGCCAAGACTGCCGATAAGGCCGGCCTTATAATTCCCTGCGTGGTCACCATCTATCAGGACAGGAGCTTCACTTTCATACTCAAAACGCCCCCTACGCCCGTGCTCATCAAAAAGGCGCTCGGCATAGACACGGCAAGCGCCCGTCCCAACAGGGACAAGGTGGGCAAGCTCACCAAGGCGCAGGCCGAAGAGATAGCAAAGACCAAGCTGCCCGACCTCAACTGCTCCACGCTGGAAGCAGCCGTTAGCATGGTAAAGGGTACCGCGCGCTCTATGGGCGTTACCGTAGAGGAATAAGCGCAGTTCGCGTTATGTGGGAGAGGGGACAAATTACTCCAAAAGTCGAACCCCTCGGAAGTACCACACGGAGGATTATATAATGAAATTTGGCAAGAAGTACGCAGAAAGCGTTAAATCTTACGATCATTCCAAGGCATACGACGTTGCGGAGGCGGTAAACCTTACGCTTGCAACGGCAAAGGCCAAGTTCGACGAGACCGTCGAACTCCACGTTCGTCTGGGCGTAGACCCCCGTCAGGCAGACCAGCAGGTGCGCGGCGTGCTCGTGCTCCCCAACGGCACCGGCAAGACCAAGAAAGTGCTCGTCGTTGCCAAGGGCGAAAGGGCAGACCAGGCCGCAGCCGCGGGCGCTGACATCGTCGGCGCCGAAGAGATCATCCAGAAGATCCAGTCGGAAAACTGGTTTGATTTCGACGTTATGATCACCACTCCCGACATGATGGGCGTCGTGGGCCGCATAGGCCGCCTGCTCGGCCCCAAGGGCCTCATGCCCAACCCCAAGTCGGGCACCGTTACCATGGACGTGGCAAAGGCCGTAAAGGAGACCAAGGCGGGCAAAGTTGAATACCGCCTCGACAAGACGGCGATAATCCACTGCCCCATCGGCAAAAAGTCGTTCGGCGCGGAAAAGCTCACCGAAAACTTCAACGCTCTCATGGACGCCATCGTAAAGGCCAAGCCCGCAGCGGCAAAGGGCCAGTACATCAAGAGCGTTACGCTCACCGCCACGATGGGCCCCGGCATAAAGGTGAACTACAACAAAGGTTAAAAGATAACGTTATGGCCGGCGGGGCGCTTATCGTGCGCCCCGCCGCAAAATTTTTTTTGTCGGGCGACGTAAAATCGGTTGACAAAAAAATTATTATTCATTATAATATCAACGCAAAACAAGATATGCCGCAGACAGCAGGTGCGCTTGCCGCTCAATTTCCTGCCGAGGTGTAAAGGAATAAGCTTATCCGGGATGCATTCCCTTTGTTTGTCCTTATGCCGCGCGGCGTAAGGGCTTTTTAATTCTTAAAGGAGGTACACGGTTTGTCAGCTAATTTCGAAGCCAAGAAAGCCGTCGTCGAGGAGATCGTCTCCAAGATCAAGGCGGCAAAGTCGGTAGTTTTCGTAGATTACAACAAGCTCACCGTTGCAGAAGTTTCCGAACTCAGGAACAAATGCAGAGAAGCGGGCTGCGAATACAAAGTCTACAAAAACACGCTGGTAAGAAAGGCGTTCAACGATCTCGGGTTCAACCAGTTCGACGAAGCTCTCAACGGCCCCACGGCAGTGGCGTTCAGCGCGGACGAAGTGACCGCAGCCAAACTCATGACCAAGGCCGCCAAGGACTACGAAGGCAAGATCGTTCTCAAATGCGCCTTTTCCGACAATGCTTACGTTGACAAGAAGGGTGTGGAAGCTCTCGCCACCATGCCCTCGAAGGAAGAGCTCGTTGCAAAGATGCTCGGCTCTATGCAGGCGCCCCTTTCCAACTTTGCAGGCGTTCTGGGCAATCTCGTTTCGGGGATCGTCCGCGTGCTTGCCAGGGTTGCGGAGAGCAAGGCGTAAATCCGCTTAAAACGGAAAAACACGGCACGGCCCGCGCCGCATAACGCAGGCAGCGCTGCCCGCGCAAAAGGGCAAAAAAATAAACAATAAAAAAATCGGAGGAACTTAAAAATGGCAGATATCAATAAGTTTATCGAAGAAATCGGCAACATGACCGTTATCGAACTCAACGAGCTCGTAAAGGCTCTCGAAGAAAAGTTCGGCGTATCCGCAGCCGCTCCCGTGGCAGTAGCGGCCGCTCCCGCGGCAGGCGCGGCGGCAGGCGCTCCCGCAGCTGAAGAGAAGACCGAGTTCAACGTCGTTCTCAAGGACGTAGGCGCCAAGAAGATCGACGTTATAAAGGTAGTCCGCGGCTTCACCGGCCTCGGCCTTGTAGAGGCAAAGGCGGCCGTAGAAAAGGGCGGCGTGCTCAAAGAGAACGTTGCCAAGGACGAGGCGGAAAAGATCGTTGCGGAGCTCAAGGCGGCAGGCGCAACGGCAGCCATGGAATAATTTTAAGAATAAAAAGCCGGAGGCGGCGGGCAGTTTAACTGTCCGCCGCCTTTTCATCGCGGCGCAAGGCGGAAAAATCGATTGCGGCGGATGAAATTTCCGGGGCGCGGCGCAAATCGCTTGACTGTCCGTTCAAAATTAAGTAAAATAGGATAGTATAAGCGAAAAATATATTACATCCGGAAGATAACTCTTCCCAAGGCGGCAGATATGTCATTCAGAAAGATAAAACACATAGCGGCAGGCGTTGCCGCGGCTGCGGTGGTAGGCGTAACGGCGGCGCTTTCGGGCTGCGCGCTCGAAACGAGCAGGCCCCGCGCAAGGATAACCTTCGAGTTCAACGGCACCGAATACACCGTGGAGTATCAGCTTTACAGGGATATGTATCCCCAGACGGTGCGCCACTTTATCGAGCTTGCCGACGCAGGCTTTTACGACGGCACCATAATCCACGATTACACCTCCAACGATATCTACGGCGGCGGGTATAAGTACGACGCCGAAAGGTACGAATCGGACGTGACCAACGGCTCGCCCGAAGATTACCTCGACGACGAGGGAATGTATCTCGAGGACGATTATTACGAACTCTTCAAGCAGGAGAACAGCCCCATAACGCCGTCCGTATTCGACGACGACGGCTACACCTACGAAGGCGAGGGCGAAGACGCGGTGCTCGTTCCCAAGGAGGGCGAGGCGCTGCCCACGCTCTACGGCGAGTTTTCCGAAAACGGCCACACCGTGGAAAACGGCCAGCGCGGCTCGGAATACGGCGCGCTCAAAATGTATTACAGCGAAAAGATAATAAGCGACACCGCCGAAGCGCAGGTGTGGGTAAAGACGGGCTCCGGCGAAACGCTGCTGCGCGAATATCAGTATAACAGCGCCACCAGCCTGTTCGCCGTTCAGACGAGCGCCTCCACCGCGCTCGACTCCGACGAGTATGCAACCTTCGCTTATCTTTTGGACGAGGACGCGGAGGCGGAGCTCGACAAGCTCATGGACGCCATCGACGATTACATCGACGAGGAATACAATTCCGACAGCGACTTCACCGTGACCGCCGGCACCGAGATAGACAGGTTCGAGCAGGTGGCGGAGCAGGCCACGGCCGCGGAGTTCGATCTCCCCAAAACGGCGATAATCATCAAGTCCGTAAAGATAACCAGACATTGACACCTTAAATCAAAGGGCGGCGAGTGCCGCCCTTTTTTTGTGCCGTTTTATCGTTCGGCGGGGGATATGTTGCAGATAAGCCCGTTTTCGCGCTCCGTGCGGAACCACTTTATCTCGAACACGCCTTCGCACGTGCGGTAAGCCAGCCCCGCCGTGCCGTCGCCGTATTTTTTGCGCGCCCTCTCCGTGGGCGGCACCGCCGCGCAGAAATCTCCCAGATAACTTTTCAGCCGGTCGGCGCGCCCTTTAAGCTCTTCGCTCAGGTATATCCCGCAGTCGCCGCCGTGCAGCACGCTTTCGAACAGCGCCACGTGCGCAGCCTCGGGCGGCGGGGTGCGCCGCGCCGTTATCCTGCGTTCTTCCGGGCGCAGCACGCTGAACGTGCACACGCTGTCCGCGCAGTCGCGCAGGAACACCGTAACTTCGCCCGAGCTTTCGTCTAAGGCGTCGGCCGGGCCTTCGTAAGTCAGCCGCGCGCCGCACAGCACGGCAAGCCGCCCGCCGCCGCGGACTATCGCCCTGCGTTCGCCTTCCGTAAAAATTTCGCGCAGGCAGGCGTCCGGGTAGGCGCCTCCGAGTTTCAGAAGCGCGCATTCCGGCCCGTCGCACGCGACGTAGGCGGCGCCGAACCCCAGCAGCGAATACAGCGTCCCTCCGCAAAAAAGCTGCGCCGCCACGCCCTGCAAACCCGCCTTTTGTCTCCGCGGAAGAAAGAGCATCCGCTCGTCCTCCGCGCGCACGGCGTACAGACCTTCGCGCCCGCGCAGGAAAAGTTCTTCGTCAAGGTAAAAATGCACGCCCTCGCCGCACAGCGGCAGCCACTCGGCAAAGGCGCCGCCGCTTATTTCGGCAAATCGCGGAAACCCGTCCGTCAGTCCCGCATATTCCCCGTCCAATTTAAGCGCGGCCCTGTCCTCGGAAAAGAAATATACCTTCATCCGACCTCCGCAAATTTTTTACTTCTTTTATATTTTAACGTATCGGCGCCGCAATATATGTCAATACATGTTACGTAAAAGCAAAACAAGGGAGGTTGGTTTGCCATGGACAAGATCAACGGCTATCCGGAGGAAGAGGCGCGTTCGTTCGTGCAGTATATCTATTCGGGCAGGCGCGCGGGCGCCACGCTCACTTCGCTGTTCGAGGGCTATGCAAAACAGACGGGCAGGGCAAAGGGCAGCGTGCGCAATTATTATTACGCGCTTTTGCGCAGCACGGGCGACGAACGCGTGCGCGCGCTTTTGCGCGGCACGGGGCTTAAAGCGGGGGCGGTGCACGCCTTTTCCGACGAAGAAACCGACAGGGTGCTGCGCGCCATCCTTGCGGAAAAGAGCAAGGGCGTGTCCGTGCGCCGCGCCGTGCTCAATCTTGCCGGCGGCGACGACAGGCTGATGCTGCGCTACCAGAACAAATACCGCAACGTGCTTGCAAAACAGCCCGCGCGCATAGAAAAACTCATGGAGGAGTGCGGCGGCGCGCGGCGGCAGGTGGAGAGCGCGATAGACGGGCTTTACGACAGGCTGGCCCTTTCGCTCCGTCGCGAAAACGCACGCCTGCGCGCAAAAGTTAAAAAACTTTCGGAGGAAAATTCCCGCCTTAAACGGGGCGGCAAAGATTTACGTTCATAATTTTTGCGGGCGTGCGCATACTGCTTGCAAAGGCGGCAAAAGCGGCATATCCGCAGGGCAATTTTATTCCGCCGCCTTTTAAGGAGCGTTTTTCGTGAAGGAATTCATAACGGGTATCGCACTCGGCATGGCGGGCGGCGCGCTCGTCGTTGCCAACAGCTGCAAACTTAGGAAGATGATAAAAAAGAATCAGGAAGAAGTCATGCAAAAGGCGGAAGATTACATCGACCGCCAGCTGGAAAAAGCTTCCTGCAAGGCGTCGTGTAACGCGCCCGCAGAGCAAGGTTTGCAGTAAAAACGCAGTCCCCGCCGCACAGCGGCGGGGATATTTTGCTTAAAATGCCTTTCCGCGCTTGAAAATCTCCCGCGCGCGTGTTATAATCTATTTGCCGCGATGCGGCGGGAGGAAACGTGGAAAGATACATAGCATTCGACATAGGCGACAGGCGCATAGGCGTGGCGGTCTCCGATCCGTTCAACAGTTACGCCCTGCCGTCTTCGACTTACGTGCGCACGGGCTTTGCAAAGGACGTAGCCGCGCTCGTCGCGCTGATCGCCGAAAAGGGCGCGACCAAGGCGGTGTGCGGGCTGCCCGTAAACGCCGACGGCACGCCTTCGGAGCAGACGGAAAAGACCGAGCGCTTTATCCGCGCGCTGGAAGAGGCGGCGGGGATAGAGGTCATCCGCGCAGACGAGCGCTACACCACGCTTGCCGCGCACGAACAGCTGCACGAAAGCGGCCGCAAGGCAAAGGAGCACAAAAAGTACGTCGACGCGCTCGCCGCGGCTGGCATTCTGGACGGTTACCTTTCCAAAATAAAAAATAAAGGAGCAAAACAATGAAGGACCGCAAGGACGAACTCAACGAAGAACCCGTTCCCGAAGAGGAAGAAGACGGCATAATAGAACTCATCGACGAGGACGAAAACGTAATAAAATTCAGGCTGCTCGGAGTCACCGAATATAAGGGAGCAAAATACACGCTGCTGCTGCCCGCCGAACCCAACGACGACGTGGAGGAGGACGAGGTGGTGATATTCTCGCTCAACGAAGAGGAGCAGACGCTGGATCCGATAGAGGACGACCGGCTTTTGCAGGAAGTTTTCGATTTTTATCTTGCGGAGCAGGAGGAAGAGGAACGTGATTAAGGCCTTTGCGCCTTCCGTTCCCGCCCCGTTCCGCAAAGCCGCGCCCGCGCGCTTTGCGGAATGGGGCGAAAATAAATTTTACAAAAAACCGTTCCGATTAAAGTTGACAGCCGCACGGCGCGCGTGTTAAAATACCAATGCAATCAAATCCCGTGGGGGAGTAGTAAGCGCGCCTCGTGCGCGTGGCAGTCAACCAACATCATGGCAGAATTCTGCCTGGCCTGCCTTAAATGTACCAGACTCGCGTATCCATTTGCCGTGCGTTTGCACGGTATTCGGCTCTGCGCGTTTTTTACCGACCGTAAGCCGAACCGGCTTGCGGATTTTTTTGCGGAAAATTACGGGAGGTCAAGTTAAATGAAGGAGTACATGCAGTCCGCCCGCGAAGTGCTCAAGGCTCTCGACGTCGATCCGGACGCCGGGCTTTCGGAAGAACGCGTGCGCGAAAACCGCCAAAAGTACGGCAAAAACGCCTTCACGCGCGAAAAGTCCAAATCCGTTCTGCGCAGGATAGCCGACGCGCTGCTCGAGCCGATGCTCATCATCCTGCTCGTCGCGCTCGCGATATCCGTCGTGGTGCAGATAATAAGCGCCTCTACCGGCGGGCACTTCGATTTCGTGGAATGTATAGGCATACTCGTTGCCGTGGCGCTTTCGGTTGCGATAACCGTCGTCATGGAGGACAGGAGCGCAAAGGCGTTCGACGCCCTTTCGCGCATGGGCGAGGATACTCTGGTAAAGGTCATCCGCGGCGGCGAGGTAAAAATGGTGCCGCAGGGCGAGGTGGTCGTGGGCGACGTTTTATGCGTGGAGACGGGCGCCAAACTGCCCGCCGATTGCAGGCTGATATCTTCCGACCAGCTGATGTCCGACGAAAGCGCGCTCACGGGCGAGAGCATGGCCGTTCACAAGGACGCCTCCTTTGCGTGCGCGGCGGAAAACACGCCCGTCGCCGAACGGAGCAACATGCTCTATTCGGGCTGCTTTATCACGGGCGGCAGCGGCAAGGCGGTGGTCACCGCCGTGGGCGACGCCACCGAATTCGGCAAGATAGCCCGCGAGCTCACCCATCAGGACAAATCGAGCACGCCCTTACAGGAAAAATTGGGCAGGCTGGGCAAGCTGATAACCATAGTCGGCTCCGTTGCCGCCGGCGTCATATTCCTCGTTCAGGTCGTTGAAATACTCATACGCGGGTTCGGCTCTTCCGATCCTTCGCTGCTGTTTGCAAACATGGACGCCGCGCAGATCTTCGGGCTGTTCTCGGAGGCGTTTTTAGACAGCATAGTGCTCATCGTCGCCGCCGTGCCCGAGGGCCTGCCGACGATAGTCGCCGTTACGCTTGCCATAAACATCATAAAGATGTCAAAGCAGAACGCGCTCGTCAAAAAGCTGGTCGCGTGCGAAACGGTGGGCTGCATAAACGTAATATGTTCGGACAAGACGGGCACTCTTACCGAAAACAGGATGACCGTGACGGACGTGCAGCTGGGGAACACCCATCTGCTGCCCTCCGAACTGCCGGGCGACGGCGTAATGACGCGCGGATTCTGCGTTAACTCCACCGCGGACGTGCATTTCGAGGGCGACAAACCCACGTTCATAGGCAATCCCACCGAATGCGCTATGCTGGTGGCGGCGCACGGTTCGGGCGTGGATTACAGGGCGGTTCGCGGCGCGTTCGCACGGATATACCGTTACCCGTTCTCCTCCGAGACCAAGAACATGACCACCGTGGTGGCGGAAGGCGGCGGGGCGACGGCTTACACCAAGGGCAGCCCCGAAAAGATACTTGCCATGTGCGACATGCCAAAGGAGGAGCGCAGGGCGGCGGAAGAGGCGATCGCCGGTTATCAGGCGCAGGCGGGCAGGGTGATAGCGCTTGCCCACCGCACCCTGGAGCGCAACTACGATTTCGAGCGCGAGCGCGCCGCCGTGGAGAGCGGAATGACTTACGACGGCTTCGTCGTTATCTCCGATCCGCTGCGCGCCGACGTGTTCGACGCCGTGGAGCGCTGCCGTCACGCGGGCATCGACATAAAGATGCTCACGGGCGACAACATAATCACCGCCAAGGCGATAGCTTCGCAGCTGGGCATACTCGACGGCGAGCATATAGCCGTAGAGGCAAAGGACGTGGAAAACCTTTCGGACGAGGAGTTCTCCGAACGGATAAAAAAGATCAGGGTGATAGCGCGCTCCACCCCCGTTATAAAGATGCGCGTGGTAAAGGCGCTCAAGGCTCAGGGCAACGTGGTGGCGGTAACGGGCGACGGCATAAACGACGCGCCCGCCATAAAAAACGCCGACGTGGGCGTGGCGATGGGCATAACCGGCACCGAGGTAAGCAAGGAGGCGAGCGACATAGTCCTGCTGGACGATTCCTTCTCCACCATAGTCACCGCCGTGCAGTGGGGCAGGGGCATATACGAAAACTTCCAGCGCTTCATACAGTTCCAGCTCACCGTTAACCTTGCCTCCATGCTGATAGTGTTCGTGTGCGTCGTGCTTGGCAGCGTGCTGCCCGTGTCCAATCCGTTCACGGCGCTGCAGATGCTTTGGATAAACCTGATAATGGACGGCCCTCCCGCCGTAACGCTCGGGCTGGAGCCGATGCGGCCGGGGCTGATGGACAGGCGCCCCACGCCCAGGAACGCGGGCATACTCACGAGGGACATGATCTCGCGCATAGTCGTGAACGGGCTGTATATGACGGTGATAGTCGTGCTGCAATACACGCTCAATTTCCTCGGCATACGCGAGGGGCACGAGGGCACGGCGGTGTTCACGCTGTTCGTGCTGTTCCAGCTTTTCAACGCGTTCAACTCGAGGGAGCTGGGCAACGAGAGCATCTTCAGGAATTTCCTGCACAACCACGTCATGCTGGCGGTGTTCGCGGGCACGTTCGTACTGCAGGTGATAATAACGCAATTCGGCGGCACGGTGTTCGACACCAACGGGCTGAATTTCGTCGAATGGGTAAAGGTGTTCGCCACGGCGCTCTCCGTGATAGCACTTTCCGAGCTCGTAAAGCTCGCGCGCAGGCTGTTTTCCGGGCGGCGCGCACGCGCATGATCCCTTTATGCGGCAACGCGCCGCGGGCGCGGCCGAAAGGCTGCGCCCGCGGCGCTTTTGTTTTGCGCCCGTTGACAAGCGCCGCCGTTTGTTATATAATTTTCCACGGACGGAAAAAGGAGGGAGGACGATGAAATACATACTCGCGCTCGATCAGGGCACGACGAGCACGCGCGCCGTTATATTCTCGCCGGACGGCAGGGCGGCGGCCGCTTACGGCAGGGAGATCCCGCAGATATACCCCGCGCCCGGCATGGTGGAACACGATCCCGAGGAGCTGTTCTTTTCCTCGCTGCGCGCCATATCCAACGCGATGGATCGCGCGGGCGTCTCCGCCGCGGATATCGCCGCAATGGGCATCACCAACCAGCGCGAAACTACGGTGGTGTGGGACGGAGCAACCGGCAAGGCGGTGTGCAACGCCATAGTGTGGCAGTGCCGCCGCACGGAAAAGCGGTGCGCGGAGTTAAAGGAGGCGGGGCTTGCCGAAGTCATCCGCCGCAAGACGGGCCTCATACCCGATCCCTACTTTTCGGCGACCAAGCTCGAATGGATACTCGATAACGTTCCCGGCGCCCGCGAACGCGCCCGTAAAGGCGAATTGCTGTTCGGCACGGTGGATACTTACCTGATCTGGAAACTTACGGAGGGCAGGGTGTTCGCCACCGACTACACCAACGCCGCGCGCACCATGCTGTTCAATATACACACGCTGCAATGGGACGACGAGCTTTTGGAGCTCTTCGGCATACCGCGCGCCATGCTGCCCCGGGTGCTGCCGGGCGGCGCGGACTTCGGCGTAACGTCCCCGCGGCTGTTCGGCGCGGGCATACCCATACGCGGCGTGGCGGGCGACCAGCAGGCCGCGCTGTTCGGGCACCTCTGCCTTGAAAAGGGCGACGTCAAAAACACTTACGGCACGGGCTGCTTTCTGCTGATGAACGCCGGAGCGGAGCCCTGCCTTGCCGACGGGCTGGTCACCACGCTGTGCGCCACCGTGTCCGGCAGGCCGCAGTACGCCCTGGAAGGCTCGGTGTTCATAGGCGGCGCGGCGGTGCAGTGGCTGCGCGACGGGCTGGGGCTGATATCTTCCGCGACGGAAACGGAGGAGCTCGCGCTGCGCGTTCCCGACAGCGCGGGAATGTATTTCGTGCCCGCGTTCAACGGCCTGGGCGCCCCGTGGTGGGACGGCGGGGCGTGCGGCGTGCTGTGCGGGATAACGCGCGGCGCCCGCAGGGAACACGTCGTGCGCGCCGTGCTGGAGGGCATAGCTTACAGGGTGAACGACGTCCTCCGCGCGATGGAGGCGGCTTCGGGCGTAACGCTCTCGCGGCTGGCGGTGGACGGCGGCGCCAGCGCCAACGATTTCCTCATGCAGTTCCAGTCGGACGTCTCAAATTGCGCGGTGGTGCGCCCGGACGTTACCGAGGCGACTTCGGCGGGCGCGGCATACATAGCCGGGCTTTCGTGCGGGTTCTGGTCGGAGGCCGATCTACGCTCCGTCCGCGGCGGGAGCCGGACTTTTACCCCTCTTTTGAGCGGGCAAAAGCGGCAAGAGCTGCTTTCGGGCTGGGCGCGGGCGCTCAGGCGTTCGCGGGCGGAGTGACCGCGGTATTTGCGGCATATATACGCCCGTTTTTGGTGTTTTATGGATAAAAAGTATAAGCTTTGCTTCGAATTCGTGCCGGACGGCTGCTGGTATTCCAACCTGCGCAGCGTAATGCCCGGCGCGTGGAAGACGATAAGGAAAAACGTCGTCGCCCGCGCGGGCGGCAGGTGCGCGATATGCGGCGCTCCCTCGGCGCGTCTGGAGGCGCACGAGCGCTGGGAATACGACGAAAAGCACGCCGTGCAGCGCCTCAAAGACGTTATCGCCGTCTGCCCGGACTGCCACGCGGTCATACACTACGGCCGCACTTCGCTAAAAGGCGACGCCCGCGCCGCCGAGGAACACTTCATGCGGGTGAACGGCTGCTCTTATGCGGAAATGCGCGCCGCGCTCGGCGCCGCCAACGCCGACCATATCCGCCGCAACGCCCTGCCGGAATGGTCGCTCGACGTCGGAAAGGCGGCGGATTACCTGTAAAGCGCCGCCTTTTGTTAACTGCGCACACTGAGGGGCGGGTTGTCCACAATCTGTTAAAAGTTTTCCACAATCCGCCGCCGTCGCGGCGGATATCCGCCCGTTGCGGCCCGTTAAAGGCCGGACGGGCGTTCGTTTTGTGAACGGCCTCCTGTTATAAAAAAACATACAATATCTTGTGTCCCTGCGCTTGACAGTGTACAAAATATAATATATACTGATAACTACCCGCGCAGGACGGGCGTCGGGCGCATCATTTTGCGCTCGCTCTCTGCCATAATAAAAACTAATACAAGATATTGTGCCGCGGGTATTGACTTTATACAATATATGTGGTATAGTGTAAGCGTTCGCCGAAGCATGGGGGCTTTTGGCAGGGGCGCGGACGCGCCAACAGGAGGATCGAAGATGAAAGTTATAAAGAGGGACGGCACGACGTGCGATTTCGACGGCAGCAAGATAGCCGTCGCCATTCAGAAGGCAAACGAATCGGTAGACTTCGAAGACAGGATAACTTCCGAACAGATCACCGCCATAGTCGACGACATCTCTTCGCGCCACCGCGCAAGGCTGCTCGTGGAAGACATACAGGACATGGTGGAAGAAAAGCTGATGGAACTGCAGAAGTATCAGCTTATGAAGTCTTACATCCTGTACCGTTACGAAAGGGCGCTCGTCCGCAAGGCCAACACCACCGACGAGAGCATCCTTTCGCTCATCCGCAACGCCAACAAGGACGTAATGGAGGAGAATTCCAACAAGAACGCGCGCACGGCATCCACCCAGCGCGACCTTATCGCGGGCGAGGTTTCCAAAGACCTTACCCGCAGGATACTCCTGCCCGAATACATCTCCAAGGCTCACGACGAGGGCGCCATCCACTTCCACGACGCCGACTACTTTCTGCAGCCCATATTCAACTGCTGCCTTATAAACATACAGGACATGCTGGACAACGGCACCGTGATGAACGGCAAGATGATAGAAAGCCCCAAATCCTTCCAGGTGGCGTGCACCGTCGTTACGCAGATAATAGCTTCGGTGGCGTCTTCGCAGTACGGCGGGCAGTCGGTCAACATGGCGCACCTCGGCAAATACCTGCGCCGCACCAGGGAAAAATATAAAAAGCAGTGCGACGAGCAGTTCGGCGACGAGATAAGCGAAGAGGAAAAGGACAAGATAGTGTCCATGCGCCTCAAAGACGAGCTCAAAGCCGGCGTGCAGACCATACAGTATCAGATAAACACCCTCATGACCACCAACGGCCAGTCGCCGTTCGTGACGCTCTTCCTCTATCTTAAAGACGACGATCCTTACATCGAGGAAAACGCCATGATAATAGAGGAGATACTCCGCCAGCGTTATCAGGGCATAAAGAACGAGGTGGGCGTTTACGTTACCCCCGCGTTCCCCAAGCTCGTCTACGTTCTCGATGAAAACAACTGCCTGAAGGGCGGCAAGTACGATTATCTGACCAAACTTGCGGTAAAGTGCTCTTCCAAGCGCCTCTATCCCGACTACATCTCGGAAAAAAAGATGCGCGAGAATTACGAAGGCAACGTGTTCTCGCCCATGGGCTGCCGCTCGTTCCTTGCCCCGTGGAAGGACGAAAACGGCAACTATAAGTTCGAGGGGCGCTTCAACCAGGGCGTCGTTTCGATAAACCTGCCGCAGATAGGCATCCTTGCCCGCGGCGACGAAAAGAAGTTCTGGGATCTTATGGAGGAAAGGCTGCAACTCTGCTTCGAAGCCCTCATGGTGCGCCACAACGCGCTCATGGGCGTATCTTCGGACGTTTCGCCCATACATTGGCAGTACGGCGCCATCGCAAGGCTGGACAAGGGCGAGAAGATAGACAAGTATCTGTTCGGCGGATATTCCTCGATATCTTTGGGATATATAGGCCTGTACGAGGTCACCAAACTGATGACGGGCGAATCGCAGACCACCGAAAAGGGCCAGGCGTTCGCGCTTAAAGTGATGCAGTGCCTGCGCGACCACTGCGACAAGTGGAAGGAGCAGACCAACATCGGTTTCGCGCTTTACGGCACCCCCGCAGAATCGCTGTGCTACCGCTTTGCCCGCATAGACAAGGAGCGTTTCGGCACCATAAAGGACGTCACCGACAAGGGCTATTACACCAACAGCTACCACGTCGACGTGCGCGAACACATCGACGCGTTCTCCAAGTTCAAGTTCGAAAGCCAATTCCAGAAGATATCTTCGGGCGGCGCGATAAGCTATATCGAAATACCCAACATGCGCCACAACCTCACCGCGATGGAGGACGTCGTAAAATTCATCTACGACAACATCCAGTATGCCGAGTTCAACACCAAGTCGGACTACTGCCAGGTGTGCGGCTACGACGGCGAGATAATGATAAACGACAACTTCGAATGGGAGTGCCCCGTCTGCCACAACAAGGACCAGCGCAAGATGAACGTAACGCGCCGCACCTGCGGGTATCTGGGCGAAAACTTCTGGAACGTCGGCAAGACCAAGGAGATAAAGGCGCGCGTCCTGCATCTGTAAGGCGCCGCCGGCAAAGTTATGTCCCCAAAATTGCGCGCCGCGCAGGTTGTGCGGCGCGCTTATGTTGATTTTTATCTGTAAACGGGTGTCATCATGAATTACGCAACGATAAAATGGTACGATATCTCCAACGGCCCCGGCGTGCGCGTTTCCCTTTACGTAAGCGGCTGCCGCAACCGTTGCAAGGGCTGTTTCAACAGCGAGACGTGGGACTTTCGTTACGGCGAGCCTTTCACCGAAGAGGTGCAGGAGAAGATATTCAAAGGGCTCGAACCGGACTTCATAAAGGGCTTTTCGCTGCTCGGCGGCGATCCGTTCGAACCGGAAAACCAGCTCGCCCTCGTCGGTTTTATGGAGGAGGTAAAGCGCCGTTTCCCCCAAAAGCCCGTGTGGTGCTGGACGGGTTACAACTTCGAATCCGATCTGCTCGCCGGCAAAAAGGGCGATCCCGAAGTAACTATGCGCCTTCTGAACACGATAGACGTGCTCGTGGACGGCCGATTCGAAGAGAGTCTTAAAAATCCCGACCTGTTCTTCCGCGGTTCGTCCAATCAGCGCATAATACTCGTGCCCGAATCGCTTGAAAAGGACGAGGTGGTGCTGTGGGACGAATCGGTGATGGGACTGTAAAACCTGCGACGATATGCCGTAAATAACGAATACCAAGGTGGAAAATAAGATGAAAGTTGCTATCAAAAAGCTCAACAAAAACGCAAAGATACCCGCATACGGCAGCGAATACGCTGCGGGCGCAGACCTTTACGCCTGCCTTGAAATGCCCGTCGTGATAGGTCCCGGCCGCACCAAGGTCATCCCTACCGGCATAGCCGTGGAATTGCCCGTGGGATATGCGGGATTCATTTATGCGCGCAGCGGGCTTGCCACAAAGCAGGGGCTTGCCCCCGCCAACAAGGTCGGGGTGGTGGACTGCGATTACCGCGGCGAGGTGATGGTGGCGCTGCACAACCATTCCTCCGAACCGTGCACGGTGAACTCCGGCGACCGCATAGCTCAGCTGGTCGTCGCGCCGTACGTTACCGCCGTTTTCGAGGTAAAAAAGGAGCTGTCCTCCACGGCGCGCGGCGCGGGCGGCTTTGGTTCCACCGGCAAAAACTGACGCCTTCCCGGACGGCAACGCCACTGGGACTTCGGCTTACGTAAAAAACTTCCGGCGCAAGGCGATCGCGCCGGGAATAACGTAAAGGGAGGCGCCGCGGCAACAGCCGCGGCGCCTCCCGCATTAAAAAAGTTCAGGCGTATCCGTATGCCGTACGGCCGTTGCATGGTCAGGGTTCTTCCTTTTTGCCGGGCAGGCGGGATACGGGCTGCCGCGCGGCCGCGGCGGGCGCGGAGTATCCGCATACGATGCAGGTATTCCCGTCCGTTCCCGAAAAGTCGTGGGCTTCGCTCCTTATAACGCCGCAGACGCGGCAGACGAGCTTGTGGGTGTCCGCGTCGTTCCGTTCTGCTACGAACGTCTCTCCGCTCTCGTGCCACGAAGGTAATATATAATCTTCTTCGGTTATGGGTTGCTCCGTGTAATAGTCGAGCACAATTCCGCAGGCACGGCAAATCTTATAGTTTTTATTGCCGCGCTCCGTGCACGTGGGCTCGGCGGCGTAAACCGTTTCAAGCTCGGCGTGCCTTGGCGGGATATAAAGGTTAAATTCGTATTCTTCGGGGAAAACGCGGCCTGTGGCAATGTGGCAACCCGCCACTATACGGCGCGTTCCCGGCGTGGTGCAGTCCGGCTCCGTCAACGCGTCCGATAAAATTTCTGCCGTCGCGTTCGCGCGGAAACCGCAGCCCTCGCGCGTGCAATACAGGTTTACGGAGGGCCAGCTCGTATAGACGTCGTCGCCGTACATAAAGTATTCGGCGCGGAACAGGTGTTGCAGCGGTTGGGTATAAATCGTGCCTTCAAGGACGTAACGCCTGCCGTTGAATCCTACCTCTGCCGAGGCGGAGCACTGCCCTTCGTTATCGCAGTCGGGCTGCTTTGTAACGGTGAAATCCGACGCGGCGGACACGCTCTCGCTGTGGTAGCAGTCGTCGTTGGTGCAACGGAACGTCGCCTCGACGGTTATCTCCCGCACCTGCCCGTCTTCGTCGGTATATTTCCACGCCGCTTCGGGTTCGCCGTATTCGTGCCCCGTCGCGGGGATCGCCACGTCTTCGAACGTGTGCGTATAATCTCTGCCGCCAAAGCGAACGGAGGAGCGAACGTCCTTGCTGCCGTCTTTTTCGCAGGTCGCCGGCTCGACGTTCAGTTCCGTGCCGTAAGCCGCGACCTCTTCCGTATGGCCGCAGCCCTCGCGAGTGCAGGTGAATCCGGCATATGTCTTGCCGTTTTCCCGTATGCCCCACTCGGGTTCGCCGTATTCGTGGCCGAGCGCCCCCGTGGCGAAAGATCTTACGTCGGTATATGTATCCCCGTTGAACGTAACGGTTGCGGTATATGTGTCGGAGCCGTCCGCATCGCAGGCGGCGGGAGCGGAGGTATGCTCTATCACGGCCGCGCATATCACCGAATCGTTGCAGTTTTCGTCCGTGCAGACAAAGGTCGCGGCGGCGTTTTCCGTCCCGCTCCACAGCCATATCGGCTCTGCATAGCTGTGCTTTTCTTCCCCTCCGCAGGCCGCAAATACCGCCGCGGCGGCCGCCGCGCATGCGACGGCGGCGCACGCAAGCGCCGCGCCCGTAAGTTTTTTCATCGATATCCCTCCGATTCAAATCGTGTTCGTATTGATCTCTTACAGTATAACACGACGGGCCGCGCTTTGCAATAAGAATATGCCGCCGCCCGTTCAAAAAAATAACAAAATCTGTTTATATTTTTCAGATAATACTTGACAAAACGGGGGCGAGATAGTAAACTTAAATAAGCAACAAATCATATAACGGTCGGCGCATTGCGGTCGTCTGCGCGCGCCGCGGGGAGTTATCGTATGAAGTATTATGTAGGTATCGATATAGGCGGTATGACGATAAAGGGTATCGTGCTCGATCCCGAGGGCAAGGCCCTGTGCGAAGACGTTGCCGTTACGGGTTCCGAGCGCGGCGGCGACGCCATGTGCGACGTTATTGCCGAACTCGTGAACAACATGCTCTCCAAGTGCGGAGTCAAAAAGAAGGACATAGCCATAGGCGTCGGCTGCCCCGGCGTGATAGACAGCAAAAACGGCGTGCTCGTTTTTTCGGGCAATCTCAACCTGCGCGATTATCCGCTTGCGGCAAGGCTGCACGAAAGGCTGGACGTGCCCGTAAGCATCACCAACGACGCGAACGCGGCCGCCCTTGGCGAGGCAAAGTTCGGCGCCGGCAAAAATTATAAGAACAGGATACTCGTAACGCTCGGCACGGGCGTGGGCGGCGGCATAATAATCGACGGCAAACTGTTCGAAGGTTACAAGTCCGCGGGCGCGGAGATAGGCCACATGGTCATAGAGCGCCACGGCGACGTGTGCACCTGCGGCAGGCGCGGCTGCTTCGAGGCTTACTGTTCGGCAACGGCGCTGGTCAGGCGCACGCGCAGGCAGATGGAGGATAATCCCCGCTCCGCCATGTGGACGAAATACACCTCGGAGACGGCCAACGGCAAAACGGCGTTCGATTTTTATCACGACGATATAGACGCAAAGGAAGTCGTGGATTGGTACATCAAATATCTTGCCTGCGGGCTTGCCAACCTCGCCAACATCTTCCGCCCCGAAATAATAATGCTGGGCGGCGGCGTAAGCGAACAGGGCGACAACCTTACGGTGCCCGTGCAGACGTATGTGGACAAGGAACTCTTCGGCGGCACCTCTTACGCGCCGGTAAAGATAGTAAAGGCTTCGCTCGGCAGCAAGGCGGGCGCTTACGGCGCCGCGGCGCTCGTTATGAAGGACTGATGATGAAAAAGAACATCCCCGAAATATCGTTGCAGAGGCTGCCCGTATATCTCAATTATCTGCGTTCGCTGTCCGGGGATGACGGCAAATATATCTCGTCCGGCAGCATTGCCGCTGCGCTGGGCATGGGCGAAGTGCTCGTCCGAAAGGATCTGGCATACACCTCCGGCACGGGCAGGCCTAAGGTCGGCTACGTCCGCACGGAACTTATCGCCGCGCTCGAAGATTACCTCGGCTGCAACGTAAAAAAGCGCGCCGTGCTCGTGGGCGCGGGCGAACTCGGGCGGGCGCTGCTCGCTTACGGCGGGTTCGAAAAATACGGCATAACCATCGCGTGCGCCTTCGACAGCGATCCCGCAAAGGCGGGCGGGGAGGTGGCGGGCAAGCTCATCCGCCCCGCAAACGAAACGGCGGCGGTGCTCGCCAAAGAGGGCATAAAGCTTGCCATAGTGGCGGTGCCGGCGTCTGCGGCGCAGGAAGTGTGCTTTTCGCTTGCAAGGGCGGGCGTAAAGGCGATACTCAACTTTGCGCCCGTGCGCTTAAAGGCGCCCGACGGCGTGGTGATACGCGACATAGACGTGGCCGCCAATCTTGCCGTTCTTTACAATATGATATAAGGCGTTTTTTATAAACTCCCGCCGTTTTACGGCGGGAGTTTTTTTGCGCCCGCGCCGTTAAAAGCGCGACTCTACCGTGGGTAGAGAGGCGTTTGCGGGCGGTAGAGCGCCCGCGGAAAAACGTAGAAAACGCCGCTGCCGCTTTATACAAAAAAATATTGATTTTTGCCGTGCCGCGTAATAGAATAAATTGCGATAAAATAAATTTTGCCCGCACTTATACCGCGTGCGGCAGGAGGATATAATGGCAGATTACAGGATAACTTGCTGTTCCACCGCAGACGTTTCCAGGGAACACCTTGCAAAGCTGGGCGTGGCGTTTGCAAAGTATCACTACATAATCGACGGCGTCGATCACTGCGACGACCTTTACACCTCGCTTTCCCCCGCCGAATTTTACGGCATGATAGAGGCCGGGGCGATGCCCACTACCTCGCAGGTGACGCCCGAGGAGCTGTGCGAAATGTTCGAACCGATACTCGCGCAGGGACTGGACGTGCTGCACATAGAATTTTCTTCGGGGCTTTCGGGCGGGTGGCAGTCGGCGCTCGCGGCGCAGAAGGCGATGAACGAAAAATATCCCGACCGCAAACTTTACCTCGTGGACTCTCTTGCGGCCTCGTCCGGCTACGGACTGCTCGTGGACAAGGCGGCGCAGTTAAAGGCGGAGGGCATGGGCATAGACGAACTCAAAGCCTGGCTGGAAGAAAACAAGCTCCGCCTGCGCCATTGGTTCTTTTCCACCAATCTCGCGCACTTCAAGCGCGGCGGCAGGATATCCGGCCCCGCCGCGGCGATAGGCTCGGTGCTCAAGATCTGCCCCGTGATGGACGTCAACAGCGAGGGCAAGCTGATAGTCCGCAGAAAGGCGCTCGGCAAAAAGAAGGCGGCAAAAGACCTGTTCGCCACAATGTGCGCCACGGCGGAGGACGGCACGGGATATTCGGGCAAGTGCTGTATGTGCCATTCCATGATGGACGAAGACGCCGCCCAGATAAAGGAGATGGTGGAGGAGGCGTTCCCCTCGCTCGACGGAAAGGTGGAAATAAACCCCATAGGCACCGTGATAGGCACCCACACCGGCCCGGGCACGGTGGCGCTGTTCTATTTCAGCGGCGACAAGCGCACGCTTTAAGCGCATATATTGTTATGGTAACGCCGCCGCGGCACGCGCCGCGGCGGCTTACGTTCTCCTTTGCGGCAAAAATGCGCGTAATGCCAATTTTGCGCGCGCGGTCAAGTTAAATTGACACGCGGCGCAATATGATATATAATTCTGCCATGAGTGCCGCGCCGCGGCACGATATTTTACGGAGATATGTCAGTAGTGAACGAAGAAGAAGTCGCAGCCGGAACGCAGCCCGGGGCCGCGGAGCCGGATGGCGGCGGTCAGGGCGCCCCGCAGCGGCCCAAAAAAAAGCGCGGGTGGATATGGAACGTGGTGCTCGTCGCCATAATAGCGCTCGGCATGTGGAGCCTGTTCGGCATCGCCGGCGAGGTGACTGACGGCGAGGGCATGACCTTTAAGGAGGCGGTCTCGGGCATGAACGCGGGCGGCGTCGCGCTGCTTGCCGCGGTCGTGCTCGGCGTTATGATAGTCGACTGCCTCAAATTCTGTTTCGTAAACAAGGCGGTGCTCGGCAGGGTGCGCCCCGGCGTCGCCATAAAGACGAGTTTTCTGGGCAAGTTTTACGACAACATAACCCCATTTGCAACGGGCGGCCAGCCCATGCAGATATACTATATGACCACCAAGGGCGTAAACGTTTCGCTCTCTTCGGCGGTGGTGCTCATCCGCTATTTCGGCAGCATATACGCCTTTACGTTCATAGGCGCCGTGTGCATGATAGTCGGCGTTTCGGTGGGCGTGCTCGACGGGGTGGAAGGCGCCGCGCTGCTGCAGGCGGCCGGCTGGGTGGGGCTGTTCGTCAACCTTATAATCCCCGTGTTCATCGCCTTTTTCGTGTTCTTTCCCAGATTTGCCATGAAGTGCACGACGTGGTTCATAAACGTCGGCGTAAAACTGCGCATAGTAAAGAACAGGGAGCGCGTAATGGCAAAGGCGCTCAAAACGGTGGACGACTTCGTCGTTTCCTTCAAACTCATAGCAAAAAAACCGCTCTGGCTGGCGCTGTTCGTGCTGTGCTGCCTGGCGGAAAATTTCCTCACTTTCTCGGTGCCTTTTTTCGTGATGAACGCGCTCTCCTGCGATATGGACGGCATGTTCTTCACCGTTCTGGCGCTAAACGTGTTCACCACGTTCGGCGTGTCGTTCATACCCACTCCCGGCAACACGGGCGTTATAGAGGGGATGGGCGTGCTGGCGTTTTCCGTGGCGGCGGGCGCCGCCCTGGCGTGGGCGGTGTTCTTCTGGCGCGTCGCCGTGTATTACGTCTATATACTGACAGGGATAATAATGACGGTCTTCGACCTCATTGCAAAAAACATAAGGGCGGCGCGCGCCGCAAAGACGGCCGCGGACGATCCGCCCGCACATATGCCGTAAGCAACGTGCTTTACGGCGCATCAGAGGGGTAATGTATGAAAAACATAATGCTCTCTCTCGACAGCTGGTATCCGCAGATAGGCGGGCCGAACGTGGTGGTGGCGAACTACCTTAAATACCTGTCGGAGAACAACGAAGTCACTCTGGCGGTGCCCTCTTACGGCAAAAAGACGGACGCCGCGGTAAGGGCGCAGACGGGCATAGACGTGATGCACGTCTTTTCGGTATATCTGCCCGTGGGCGGGTTCCGCAACTGCATGCCGCAGTTCGACGGCGCCCTGCACGAAAGGGCGAAATCCGCCGACATATATCACGCCCATTCGCCGTTCGCGCTCGGCAATTACTTTGCCAAAGCGGGCAAAAAATACGACAGGCCGTCCGTGCTCACCTTCCACACCAAGTTCCGCGACGAGTTCCTGCGCTACACCCGCTCGCGCGCGCTGACCGCGATAATGATGTCGCGCATAATGCGCGTGATAAACGGGACGCAGAACGTGTGGACGGTAAGCAACGGCGCCGCAGACACGCTGCGCGAATACGGATATAAGGGCGAAATAACGGTGATCCGCAACGGCACCGACATGTGCGCGCCGGAAAACGGCGAAGAGCTCGTGCGGCGCGTGAATGAAGAATACGGCCTTAAAGACGAAGAGAACGTGCTGCTGTTCGTGGGCAGGGTGGTGAGCACCAAAAACCTTTCGCTCACGTTCGAGGCGCTCAGACTGCTCAAACCGCGCATGCCTTTCAGGTTCGTGGTGGTGGGCGACGGCGAAACGCTTAAAGAATACAGGCGCATGGTCTGCGACTACGGCCTGGACGACCGCGTTACGTTCACCGGACAGGTGCTCGACAGGGAATATCTTAAAGCGTTTTACATGCGCGCCGACCTGTTCGTGTTCCCCTCGGTGTTCGACACGGCTTCGCTCTGCCCGATAGAGGCGGCGGCGTTCGGCCTGCCCGCGCTGCTGGTGGAGGGCAGCCCCACGGCGGAAACGGTAAAGGACGGGTTCAGCGGCTACACCTCGCCCGCGCGGCCTCGGGAGTGGGCGGACCGCATATATTCCGCGCTGTCCGATCGCGCCTCGCACCAAAAAGTGCGCGAAAACTGCCGCAGGCACGTTTATCGCAGCTGGAAGGACGTCGTGGCGGAGGCGGAGGCGGAATACGACAGGCTGCTCGGCATAAAAAAATAAGACGTCAAAAGACACGGACGACGTTTTTGCGCCGCATATCACCGCGATATGCGGCCTTTATTTTTGGATTGCGTATTGACTTCGGTGCGCATATATGGTAAAATTTATAGCGGACACAGATACGAACGGTCCCTAAGGCAAAGGACGTAAAGAATGATAAACAGAATGGCGCTTTTCAGCGACGAAACGGAAAATTACCGCACCCCGTACGAACCGGTGCGCGGCGACGACGTCACGATAACGCTGCGCACCCTCGCGGACGACGTAACGCGCGCTTACGCCGTGATAAACGGCATAAAAAAGGAGATGGCAAAGGCGCGCAGCGAGGGCGGATTCGATTTTTACAGCGTTACGATAACGTGCACGGACGATCCCGTGAATTATTATTTCGCCATCTACGACGAAGACGATAAGGTGTGTTACAACAAGCTGGGCTGGGCGGAAAACAACCAGTCGGAATACAATTTTTCGTTCATCCCCGGCTTCACCGTTCCGGATTGGGCAAAGGGCGCCGTGGTCTATCAGATATTCGTGGACAGGTTCTGCAACGGCGAAACGTCCAACGACGTGGAGGACAACGAATATTACTATATCTGCCGCCACAGCCGCAAGGTAAAGCATTGGAACAGTCCGCCCGAAAGTTTCGACGTCGCCAACTTTTACGGCGGCGACCTGCAGGGCGTAAAGAAAAAGCTGCCCTATCTTAAAGACCTCGGGGTGGACGTGATATATTTCAACCCGATATTCGTTTCGCCCTCCAACCACAAATACGACACGCAGGACTACGACTACGTCGATCCGCACCTCGCCGTGATAGAGGAGGACGAGCCTTACGCCATGGCGGATTGGGAAAAGCACGACGGCTTTGCGCGCAGGTATATAAAACGCGTCACCTCCAAGGTCAACCTCGAAAAGAGCAACGCTTTTTTTGCGGGGCTGGTAAAAGAGGCGCACTCCATGGGCATAAGGGTGGTGATAGACGGCGTGTTCAATCACTGCGGTTCCTTTAATAAGTGGATGGACAGGGAGGGGATATACCTCAACAAAGAGGGGTACGAAGACGGCGCGTATCAGTCGGTCATCAGCCCCTACCGCAATTATTTCAAATTCGACAGGCCAAACGAAAACTACTCCGGTTACGAAGGCTGGTGGGATCACGAAACGCTGCCCAAACTGAACTACGAACAGTCGCCCGAGCTGGTGGAAAACATCATGAGAGTGGGCGAAAAGTGGGTGTCGCCGCCTTATAACGTGGACGGCTGGCGGCTGGACGTGGCCGCCGACCTCGGCCACACCCCGCTGTTCAACCACTGGTTCTGGACGAAGTTCCGCAAGCGCGTGCGCAAAGCCAATCCCGAGGCGTTCATCTTTGCCGAGCACTACGGCGATCCCTCGGCGTGGTTCGACGGCAGACAGTGGGACACGGTAATGAATTACGACGCCTTTATGGAGCCGGTGACGTGGTTCCTTACGGGCATGGAAAAACATTCCGACGGCCGCGACGACAGGCTGCTGGGCGACGGCGTTTACTTTTTCGACAGCATGTTCAGGGGCATGAGCCGCTTTCCGCGGCCGGCGCTCGATTCGGCGCTCAACCAGCTCTCCAATCACGACCACTCGCGCTTCCTCACCCGCACGAACCGCACCGTGGGCAGGACTGCCACGTCCGGCCCGGCCGCCGCGGACGAGGGCGTGGACAAGCGCGTAATGCGGCTTGCCGTCGTGATACAGATGACGTGGCCAGGTTCCCCCGGCATATATTACGGCGACGAGGCCGGGCTTGCCGGCTGGACGGATCCCGACAGCCGCCGCGCTTACCCGTGGGGGGCGGAGGACGCGGAGCTGATAGCGTTCCACAAACGGCTGACAGCGCTGCGCGGCGAGATACACTGCCTTAAAATGGGCTCCGTAAAAAAGCTGGACGCGGGGCACGGTTATATAGCTTACGCCAGGTTCGACGGCGAGGATTGCGCCGTGGTCGTGGTCAACGCCGGCGACGACGAAATAACGCTCGCCGTGCCCGTGTGGGAGGCGGGCGTGCCCGTAAACGGCAGGATGAAGATCGCCGTTTCCACCGCGCGCGAACTTGAAGAGGGCGAGGAATACAGGGTAAAATACGGCAGGCTGCGCGTGTGCCTGCCGCCGAGATCCGCCTGCGTGTTTGCGTGCAAATTTTCAAAGCGCAGCCGTTCGCAGCAGATGAGCATCTTTAATTGAACGGCATATATATGCTATCGACGCGCTTCTGCGGCGCGTTAAAAATAAAAATTTCAAGAGGAAAATGATGGTCAAAAGATTCTTTACCGATCTGGACAGGTATTACTTCCACCACGGCGTGCACTACGAGCTGTACAACAAGATGGGCGCGCACGTCGTTGAAGAGGACGGGGTGCGCGGCGTGCACTTCGTGCTGTGGGCGCCTTCCGCGCGCGCCGTGTGCGTCGTTTCCGACGGCAACGGCTGGACGCCGTGGAGGGACGTAATGGAAAAGGTGGACGACTGCATCTGGGAGCTGTTCGTGCCCGGCATGTGCGAGGGAGTAAAATACAAATACCTCGTCGTGCGTGCGGACGGCTCCGAGGTGATGAAAGCCGATCCCTACGCTTACGCCGCGGAGCTGCGCCCGGCAAACGCCTCGGTGGTGGCGGACCTGACGAAATACGAGTGGGGCGACGGCGAATGGCGCAGGCAAAAGAAGGAGGAAAACTTCCTCGAAAAGCCCATGGCCGTTTACGAGGTGCACCTCGGCAGCTGGAAAAAGGATTGGGAAAAGTGGTGGGACGAAGATAAGTTCCTCGATTACCGCCGCCTTGCGCACGAGCTGTGCGAATACGTAAAGTATATGGGTTATACTCACGTAGAGCTGATGGGCATATGCGAATATCCCTTCGACGGTTCGTGGGGCTATCAGGTAACGGGTTACTTTGCGCCCACGGCGCGTTACGGCCGTCCCGAAGACTTTATGTATTTCGTGGATTATATGCACAAAAACGGCATAGGCGTAATTCTGGATTGGGTGCCCGCGCACTTCCCCAAGGACGAGTTCGGGCTGGATTGGTTCGACGGCACGCCCCTTTACGAATACGCCGATCCGCTGCGCGCAGAATACCCTCAGTGGGGCACCAAGGCGTTCGACCTGGGTAAGCCGGAAGTTTCCAACTTCCTTATCGCTTCGGCGTTCTTCTGGGTGAACGTATATCACGTGGACGCGCTGCGCGCCGACGCCGTGGCGGCAATGCTCTATAACAGTTTCGCGCGCGAAAAGTGGCGCCCCAACAAATACGGCACCGACTTCAATCTTGAAAGTTTCGAGTTCTTCCGCCACCTTAACACCGTGCTCCGTCAGCGCACTTCCGCGTTCATAATCGCGGAGGACAGCTCCATAGTTTCGGGCATAACGGCGCCCGCCAAAAACGACGGCCTCGGCTTCGGCTTAAAGTGGGATATGGGCTGGATGAACGACACCATCCGTTATTACAACGAAGATCCCGTTTTCCGCCGCTACAAACATTACCTCATGACGGGCACGTTCGATTACGTGTTCCTCGAAAATTACATGCTCGTGCTCTCGCACGACGAGGTCGTGCACGGCAAGGGCTCCATGTTCAACAAGATGGCGGGCAGCCACCAGGACAAGTTCGGCTCGCTTAAAACGGCGTACACGATGATGATGGGCCACCCCGGCAAAAAACTGCTGTTCATGGGCCAGGACTTCGGACAGGAGGCGGAGTGGGACTTCAAGGGCGAGCTGCAGTGGCATCTGTGCGACGATACGGGCCACCGCGACATAATGAACTGCTACCGCAGGCTGCTGCATCTTTACACCTCGCGCCCTGTGCTGCATAACGACGCCGGCAAGGAAAACGTGTTCGAATGGATAAACAACGCCGACTATATGCGCGATATATTCAGTTTTATAAGGCGCAACCCGTGGAATTATAACGACGCGCTCGTGTTCGTGTGCAACTTTGCGCCCGTAGAGCGCGCGCCCATGGAAATAGGCGTGCCCGTTTCCGGCGATTACAAGGCGATATTCTCCACCTACGCCGACGAGCCGGAATATTCGCTCACCGCGGTAAAGGAGGAGTGCGACGGCAGGCCCTATCGCCTCACGTTCACGCTGCGCCCTTACGAATCTATAATATTCGCCGTGCCCTATCACGAAAGCACCGAAGAGGAAAAGGAAGAGGAGCGCAAAGTCCGCAGCCGCGTAAAGCGGGAGCATCAGGACGCCGTAAGCGACAACAAATACGTTCCCAAGGTGTCCGCGCCCGAAAACAAGACGGGCAAAAGGGGCGTGACGATAGCAAAGGTTCGCCCCAAAAAGAAAAACGGCTGAGCGATAAAGCTCCGCAAAATAAAATCCCCCGCGGCAGACGCCGCGGGGATATTTTATTGGGGGGGGGTAATTTACTTTCCGTCTATATCCAGGTATTGCCCGGGATCCACGGCGCTGCCGTTAAGGAACACCTCGAAGTGCAGGTGCGCGCCGTCCTTATATTCCTGGCCCATCGGCTCGGCAACGGTGGCTATCACGTCGCCCTTTTTAACGGCGTCGCCCGCTTCCAGCCCTTCGAGCGCGTCCACGAATGTGTAGGCGGTCTTAAGCCCGTTTTCGTGCGAGAGGGTTATCGTGGTGCCCATCAGCCGCGCGTCCGTGACTATGCTCTCCACCGTGCCGTCGAGCGCGGCAAACACTTCGTCGCCCGTTTCGCCCGCAAAGTCTATGCCTGCGTGCAGGTAATACTTGTCCAGCGTGGTGTTGTGGTAAAAGCCGTAACCGTTGAGCGCGTTCACCGCGGTAACGGGCATGCCGAACGTGTTGTCGCCCGCCGTGTCGGCCGCGTCGCCGTCGTCCCGATCTTCGTCGTCGCCGCCGTCGTCCTGAGTCTGGTCGGCGTCGAGCTGGATGTCGTCCTTTTTCAGCGTGAGCGAAAGCGTCACGGCAAGCGTCACCGCCGCGATGACGAGTATGCACGCGCCGAGTATCAGGTAGTAGGTAAGCTGTTTCTTATTCTTGGGTTTTGATTGCTGTTCGTTCATATACGGTCTCCTTTTTTATGTAGTTTCGTTTTGTGCTCCGGTTATTGACGGCGGGGGAGTTTTTTATACTTATGTCTGCAAAAATTTTTATTCGTGCGGGGATATGCCGCGGTCAACGCCGCCGCCTGCCTTTAATATCCGCCGAATATCAGCGGCGACGCCACCGTTACGCCGTCCTCTTTTACGCACACGTGCAGGTTTATCTCCACGCCGTAAAGCTCCGCCGAATAGGGCAGGTCTGCCGTGCAGTAATAATTCACGCTGTCGTGCAGCCGTTCGCAAAAAATTATCTCGCCGTTCACGCTCTCTATGAACGCTTCCGTATCCAGCCGCGCGTATTGCGCGCTTTCGCCGCAGACGTCTTTCAGCGTAAGTTTTTTTAGCGCCGCGTTGCCGTAAGTTTTTACTATGCGGCAGTCCGAAGAACTTTTTCCGCAGAAAAAGGTGTAACTTTCCCCGCCCGCAAAGCAGGTGCGGGAATTGAACAGGAGCAGCGTGCAAAGCAGCAACAGCCCTCCCGCGGCGGCGCCCGCGGCTTTAAGTATCCGCATATCCCCCTCCCAAGGTTTTCCTGCGGTGGTTTTTGACGCGTTTTTGCCGCGTTATACCCGTGCCGCGGGATTTTTTTGCTCTTCCGCTTTTTTAATAAAAATTTTCCGA
>CALVLW010000060.1 GCA_944341315.1 uncultured Clostridia bacterium | reverse complement strand
TCCAGCCGCACACCTATTCGCGCACCAGGCATCTGTTCCCGCAGTTCGTGGGCGTGCTGTCGTCGGTGAACAGGCTGCTCGTTTACCGTACTTTTGCCGCAAGGGAGTGCTTCGATTGCGAAGGCAGCGCGCTCGCGCTGCCGCGTGCGGAAAAGCGCTCGCGTTACGGCGACGTCCCGGAAGATATTTTAAGGTTCGTTTCTGGTGCTGGCTCCGGCGACACCGTGCTCTTTCTCGGTGCGGGCGACATTTATTTTATTGCCCGCAGCCTGCTCGGGGACGGCGGCTGAAAATACGCGCAAAAAAGCTGCCCCGAGGGGCAGCTTGCGTTTTTTCAGAATTCCGGTTCGGTGCCGAGCTCTTTGCACGACAGCAGCAGATCGACGAACTGCCTTGCCCGCCTGGGCGAGCGCCCGCCCTTTACCAGCGCCCACCGCTCTGCAAGCGCAAAAGTCTTTTCGTCGGCGGCAAGCCCGCTGTCGCGCGCGAGTTCTTCGACTATTTTCAGGTAAGTCTTTTTGTCTGTGGAGGAGAACAGGACGGATAAGCCGAACCTGTCCGAAAGGGAGAGCTGTTCTTGCAGGGAGTCGTTCACGTGCACGGAATTTTCCCTGTCGGAAAAATTTTCCTTGATTATGTGGCGGCGGTTGGACGTGGCTACGATCATGGTGTTGTCCGTTCTGCCGGAAACGGAGCCCTCGAGCGCCGCTTTCAGCCCCGATATCTTGTCGTCGCCCTCTTCCAGCGAAAGGTCGTCTATAAATATCAGAAATTTCAGCGGATTGTCCATCAGCCGCTGCCTTATCTTTGGCAGGGCGAGCATGTTTTCCTTGTTTATCTCCACGAGGCGCAGCCCGTTTTTGCCGTATTTGTTGAGCATGGCGTGCACGGTGGAGGATTTGCCCGTTCCGCGGTCGCCGTAAAGCAGCATGTTGGCATAAGGCAGCCCGCGCAGAAAACTTACCGTGTTTGCGTCTATAACTCGCTTTTCCTCTTCGTAACATTTAAGTTCGTCGAGCGTAACGGCGGAGGGGTTGCTCACGGGAACGAGTTCGCCGTTTTCGTAAGAGAACGCCTTGTTCCTTATGAATTTTCCGTAGCCGTTTTCGGCGTAAAACCTGCCGAGTTTTTGCAGTACTTCTTTATCGCTGCCCGTGAACGGCGGAGGCAGCGCACCCTTTTCCACGTAAAGCGAAAATTCATTTGCGTGCATATTTATGCATTCAAACACCGTGCGCACGTCGTGCATGAACGCCCGCGAAAGCTGCGGCGAAGGCTGTCTGCCGCATGCGCAGCCGACCGAAAAGGCGTTCTCGTCGCACAGGATGCGTTCGGCCGCGTAACCCGTAAGGTCGCGTTCGGCGCCGCGGGCCAACACTTCGCCCGCAAAGAGCGCCGCGCATCGTGCTCCGCCATGCGCGCACAGGCGCGCAAGCGCGGCAAATACGCCGTCGGATGCAAGATTGCGCAATACCATCAATGTTTCCAAAGAGCTGTCGTTCATAACCGTTATCCCGTATTTTTTACGGCTCCGCCGTAAGTTTATTTACGTTATTATATACCGCTTTGCCGCGATATGCAAGATTTTGAAGAAACTTTTTGATATTGCTTGACTTGAAATATCTCTCGGTCTATAATTGTTTTATACGAAAATGCATAATAATGCGGAGGTATTCAAATATGGCAAAAATATATTACCAGTCCGACTGCGACATAAACGCGCTCAAAGACAAGACCGTTGCCGTTATCGGTTACGGCAGCCAGGGGCATGCGCACGCGCTCAACCTGCGCGACAGCGGCGTTAAAGTAATAATAGGCCTGCACGAGGGCGGAAAGTCCTGGCCCAAGGCGGTCGCCGCGGGGTTCGAAGTTTACACCGTTGCCGAAGCCGTCAAAAGGGCGGACGTCGTGATGATGCTCATCAACGACGAAAGGCAGGCAAAGGTATATAAGGAGAGCATAGAAAAGAACCTTAAAGAAGGCGCGGCGCTTGCGTTCGCACACGGTTTCAATATCCATTTCAAGCAGATAATCCCTCCCGCCAACGTAGACGTGTTCATGATCGCGCCCAAGGGCCCCGGCCATACCGTCCGCTCGGAATATCAGGAAGGCAAGGGCGTTCCCTGCCTGGTGGCGATCCAGCAGGATCACACGGGCAAGGCGCTCGACATCGCGCTCGGCTATGCCGCAGGCATAGGCGGCGCCCGCGCCGGCGTGCTCGAGACTACGTTCAAATGCGAAACGGAGACCGACCTGTTCGGCGAGCAGTGCGTGCTCTGCGGCGGCGTTACCGCGCTCATGAAGGCCGGTTTCGAAACGCTGGTGGAGGCAGGTTACGATCCCAAGAACGCTTACTTCGAATGCATACACGAAATGAAGCTGATAGTAGACCTCATCTACAAGGGCGGTTTTTCCATGATGCGCTATTCCATCTCCGATACCGCGGAGTTCGGCGATTACGAAACGGGCAAACGCCTCATCACCGACGAAACCAAAAAGGAGATGAAGAAGGTGCTCGAAGAGATCCAGGACGGCACTTTTGCCTCCAAGTGGATAGCCGAAAACAACAACGGCCGCGCTCACTTTAACGCAAAGCGCGCACTCGAAGCGGAACAGCCCCTCGAAAAGGTGGGGGCGGAGATCCGCAAGATGTACAGCTGGAACGACGAGGGCAGCATAATCCAGGCGGAAGAGGGCAAGACTAAGTTATAAAAAAGATTTTGCGGCGTGCGCGGTTTTTTCGCGTGCGCCGTTTTTTTATTACAATTATATAATTTCAAAAAACAAGTGTTTAATTTGTTGTTATTTTACGCGCGTGATGGTATAATGATTAACGGTCACAGTCCGGGCGCGTACGCCCGCAGATATATGGAGCTTTTATAGTGAAAAAGAATGATTCCGAAAACAAGATATCGCTGATATTCACGCGCGAAACGCTCGGCATGACGCTGTTACTGTTCTGCCTTATAGTAACGCTTGCGCTTTTCAGCGGCCGCGCGATCTTTGCGGGGTTCGGCGGAGCCATATGCACGTTCATGTACGGCACGTTCGGCTACGGCTGTTTTGCCGTAGTGGCTTTGCTCGCCTATCTCGGCGTGTTTCTCGCCTTCGAAAAAAAGATAAAGGTAAAGCTTGCGCCCGCCGTGCTCGCGTCGCTCACCGTATATGCGCTGTTCCTGCTTTTCCATGCGGTGTCCACGCGCGGGTTCGAGGTGGACGGCACGTATATCTCGCAGTGCTATCTTGCCGCGTCGCAGGGCTTCCCGCACTATACTTTCGGCGGCGTGCTTTCGGCGATAATAGTGTATCCCGTGGCGCTGCTGACCACGTTTGTGGGCGCCTACATAATCTTTTCGGCGCTGGCGATCCTTGCCGGAGTCTATACCGTCAGGTCGTTTTTAAGGCATTACGGCAGGAATCCGCATGCGGGCGCCGTTGTTGCCGTGCAGCCCGCGGCCGCAGGGGAGGAGGGTTACGGCGTTCCCTCTTACGGCGTGGACGGCATGTATGCGGACGGCGCAGGCAACGAAGACGGAGCTGCGGAACGGGCCGCCGCGGAGCAGCCTCCCGTGCAGCCCGTTTACGGCGATCGGTCGGAGCAGCCTTATTTTACGGCGCAGCATATGCAGCCGGAGCCCGCCCCCGAGGATGAGGACAGATTTTCTCCTTCCAGACTCGGCAAAAAGATACTTTTCGAAAACGACGAGTTTGCCGCCGAGAGTTATAGGCGCAACGGCATATTCGACGAAAATTCCTATTTCAATCACCCCATAACGAACAAGGGCGACTATCTTCGCGGCTTTTCTGACGGCAAAAGCCGTCCGGCGGAGGGCGGCACGAGCTATTCCGAGGCGTACCGCCGCAGCGTGGAGAACGAACGGCCCGCGCGCGAAAGCGGCGTCGTTTACGGCGACGCGCCCGCGCAGAGCCTTTACGAAGAACCTGCGCCTGCGGAAAGCATAACGTCTTACGAGGCGCCTTTGCAGCAGCAGGAGCAGCAGTTTTCCCCGCCCGTGCAGGACGCTTACGGCAACGGCGGCGAATTTTCCGCGCCTTCCGCCGGGCAGGCGGACTTCGTGAACTATTTTACTCCCGGAGAGGAGGAGAGCCGCGATCCCGGCGCGCCCGAAACGGACGTGAACGGCAACGACGAGCTCTGGCAGTCCGAAGACGACGATATGTCCGCAAGCCCGCGCAGGCTGGATAACGAGCTGTTCGGAGGCGTATCCCGGGCGGACGAGGAAGAGGTCGACGCCTCCGGCGAAGCGGAGAGCGACGCGCCCGTCGGAGCCGAGGAAAGTGCGCCGGACGACTCGGGCGAGCCTTTTGCAAACGGATTTACGAGAAGGGGCGATCTCACGCTCGGCGGAACGGGCGGAGAGGCGCCGCAGGAGAGGGGTTCCGGCAGGCTGCCCGAAGATATATTCGCGGACAGGCGCAGGGGGGACGACGCGCCCGCAACCGGCGAATTCGTCAGGAGCGACGATTCCCGTGCGGAAGAGTTCGGCGATCTCCGCCGCGGCGAAGCAGGCAGGCGTCCCGTCGGCTTTACCGGCGACGGAACGGACGCTCCCGCGCGCAGCGACATATCCGCGTTGTTCTCTTCGTCCAATTCCCGTTTCGGCGAAAACGCGATAGAGCCGGACGTTTCCTCGCTGTCGGCCGGCAGAAGGAGCAACGCCGATCTGTTCGACGACGACCTTCCCGCGGCGGACGAACCCGCGGAGCCCGTGCGTGCGGACGACGGTTTTTCCGCACGCGGCGAAGAGCCCGTCATGCCCGTGCGTTCCGAGCCGGTTGCCGAAGAAATGCCGGTGGAGGCGCCCAAACCGCATATCTGGAAAGAATACGTGCGCCCGTCAATGGAGCTGCTCGACGATTACCCCGAATACAACGCCGCGGCGACGGTGGAGGTGGAGGAGTGCAAGCGGCTCATAGTCGACACGCTTAAAGTGCGCAAGGTGGAGTGCGAGATATCCGACGTTACGGTCGCCCCCGCGCTCACGCGGTACGACGTTACCATCTTTGACAGGACGAGCGTAAACAAGAACCTGCTCAAACACAGGGACGCCATCGCCATGGCGCTCAGGAGAGATAACGTAAACGTCTACCTCAACTTTGCCAAGGGCGCGCTCTCCGTGGAGGTGCCCAACATAAACCGTACCACCGTGGGACTGAAAAGCGTGATGCTTTCGCCCGCGTTCGTAAACGCAAAGGACAACTCGCTCACGTTCGCGTTCGGCAAAAACCTCGACAGCGTGTGCGTGTGCCCCGACATAAGAAAGATGCCCCACCTGCTGGTGGCGGGTACTTCGGGCAGCGGTAAATCCATCTGCCTCAACTCCCTGCTCGTCAGCCTGATTTCAAGGTACGGGCCCAAGGATCTGCGCCTGATACTCGTAGATCCCAAGCTGGTGGAGTTTGTGCCTTACGACAAGCTGCCCCACCTAATGATAAACGAAATAATCCACGAAGCGGACAAGGCGATAAAGGCGCTGAACTGGGCGATAAAGGAGATGGACCGCCGCTATACGGCGTTCAAGGATATGTCCGAATCGGGCACCAAGGCCAAGGACGGAAAGAGGATCGCCACCACCGACATAGACGGCTATAACGCCCACGTGGAGGACGAAGCCGAACGCCTGCCGAAACTTCTGATAGTGCTCGACGAATTCGGCGATCTGATGTTGCAGGCAAAGAAGGACGTGGAGAGCCGCATCATAAGGCTTGCCGCAAAGGGGCGCGCCGCCGGCATCCACCTGATACTTGCAACGCAGCGGCCTTCGGTCGACTGCATAACGGGCCTGATAAAGTCCAACCTCGACGCAAGGATAGGTTTCAAGGTCGGTTCGAGCGACGACTCGCGCACCATATTCGACGTCGGCGGCGCGGAAAAGCTGCTCGGCAAGGGCGACGCGTACTTCCGTTCGAAAGAGTATGCGGACGGCAAGATGCAGCGCATACAGGGCTGCTACATCAGCCCGGAAGAGGTGCAGAGGATAACCGACTTCGTAAAGGCGAACAACGAAACTTATTTCGAGCAGAGCATATCCGACTTTATAAACACGGTAGAAGAACCTGAGCAGACGGAGAGCCTTGCCGAAAGCGCGGACGCCGAGGATACGAAGATAGACGACGCTTACCTCAAAGCGCTTAAATACTGCGTTACTTCGAACAGCGCGTCCGTTTCCATGTTGCAAAGGCGTTTCCCGATAGGTTACGTAAAGGCGTGCAAGATAGTCGACTGGATGGAAAACATGAACTATATCACCAAAAACGAAGGTTCCAAATCGAGGAAAGTTCTGCTCTCGCTGGACGAATTCATAAAGACTTACGGTGACATAGATGATTGACCTTACCCGCAAAAAATTCGGGCTTATCTCGCTCGGGTGCGACAAAAACAGGGTAGACGCGGAAAAGCTGCTCGCCCGCATACGCGCACGCGGGTGCAAGATAACCAACGATATCGGCGAGGCGCAGGTGCTTGTCGTAAACACCTGCTCCTTCCTTGCGGACGCGCGCAAAGAGGCGATCGAAACGATAATAGAAAGCGCCGCATACAAGCGCGGCAAGCTGGAAAAGATAGTCGTTACGGGCTGCCTCCCGCAGAAGTTTATCGGAGAGATATACGACGAGCTTACCGAAGCGGACGTGTTTTTGGGTACCTACGATTACGATATGTTTTTCGACGCGCTGCAGGAAGCCTACGCAAAGGGCCGCAGCAACCGAGTCTGCGGCGGTAACGACGCCTTTTCCCGCGAAAGGGTGCTGACCACGCCGCTGCACTACGCTTACCTTAAAATAGCCGACGGTTGCAACAATAAGTGCACATACTGTCTTATACCCAAGATACGCGGCGCATATTTTTCTTATCCGCAGGAGGAACTCGTAAAAGAGGCTTCCGCCCTCGGCGAAATAGCCGAACTCATACTCGTGGCTCAGGACGTAACGCGCTACGGCACCGATATTTACGGTGAAAAGCGGCTCTGTTCGCTTATCGGGGCGCTTACCGCTCTGGATAATATCGGAAGCGTCAGGCTGCTGTATTGTTATCCGGAGATGATAGACGACGACCTTATCGCCGTCATCCGCGACGATCCCAAAGTGATAAAATATCTCGACGTGCCGTTGCAGCACAGCGAAGACGGCGTGCTCAAACGGATGAACAGGAAAGGTACGCGGCAGAGTTATCTCGGGCTCATAAAAAAGCTGCGGGAAGAGATTCCTGGCGTTGCGGTGCGTTCTACGTTCATATGCGGATTTCCGGGCGAAACGGAGGAAGAAAGCGCCGCGCTCGGCAGTTTTCTGCGCGAAGCAAAGCTGGACAACTGCGGCTTTTTTGCTTACTCTCGCGAGGAGGGCACGCCCGCTTACAAACTTAAGGGGCAGGTGCCGGCCGCCGTCAAAAAAAGGAGAGTCAGGGCTATGTACGCCGTACAGCGCGAGATATCGCTCGAAAGGCTGAACGGTTACATAGGCAAAAAACTGCGCGTGCTTTGCGACGGTGTCTGCGAAGACGGCAGCGGCTTTTTCGGAAGGGCGTATTTTTCCGCGCCAGATATAGACGGCAAGGTGTTTTTCAACGCACCGTTTGCCGAACAGGGAAAATATTACGATGTCTGCATAGAGGACGCCGACAGTTATAATTTATACGGCAGAACGGAGGATTACGGGCAATGAAAGAAAATATACCGCAGGAGAGCGGAAAGAGAGAGGACGGTTTTTATAGATTCGCAAAGGGGAGGGGCGTTATGAACCTGCCCAACATCCTCACCATAAGCCGCATGGCAATGATACCGCTGTTCGCGCTGTTCTTTTACCTCGGGTTCACGGCGCACTTTTTTGTGGCGCTTGCGGTGTTTGCCGTAGCCTCGCTTACGGACCTGCTCGACGGCAGGATAGCAAGAAAATACGGCCTCGTCACCAATCTCGGGAAGTTTCTCGATCCGATAGCCGACAAGGCGCTCGTTTCCACGGCGTTCATACTAATGCTCACCCGCCCGGAGCGGTTCCTGTTCGGGCTTGGCGATTGGGCGGTGATAGCTGCCGGCTGCGGCGTGGCGATCATCATAGCAAGGGAGATAATAGTAAGCGGATTGCGCATGGTGGCGGCGGACGCCGGCGTTGTCATCGCCGCAGATATATTCGGCAAGTATAAAACGGTCATGCAGGACGCGGCGGTCGTAGTGCTCGTTGCAGGAGCAGGCGTCGCCGAACTCACCGATTCCATGGCGGCGGATATCGTTAACTGCGCCGGGCTTGCCCTGTTTGCGGTGGCGGTGCTGCTCACCGTGATATCCGGCGTAAATTACATCGTCCGCAACGCGGGCGTGCTTAAAAAGTAATAACAGATGAAGAGCTGTCTCGTAGTTTTAAGAAACAAGAAGATATTTTCGGAAAACGCCGAATATTATCCCTGCCTGCGCGCCTTTGCGGCGGAAGGGTGGTATTTCGACAAGATATCGGTCATAGCGTACGACGGCTCTGCGGAGATAACCTCGCAGCTGCGCGACTGCCGCGAGAATTTCAAGGTGAGCGTGGTGCTCTGTCCGCGTTCTATGGAAGCGGCGCTGAAAGATTTTCTTCAGCCGCTGTACGGCGGCACGTTCGATATGTCGTGCGCGCTCGAAACGGGTGCGGGCTCCGTGTATCTTACGTTTTTCGAAAAGCACGACTACGAAGTCCTTGCGCGGCATATAAGCACGAACGGCGGCAGGAGGTGCGGAAAGGCCTACGTCAAGGCGGTGGGCGCCCCGGGGAGCGAGATACTTTCCGCCGTGCGTGCCGCAAAGGCGCTCAACCCCGCCCTGGAGTGCAACGTTTACGAAAAATATTCGGACTGCACCATAGAGGTGGTGTATTCCGAAAGCGATCCCAAAATGACGGTGGACGCCGTGATACGCACTTTTGTTGCGGCGCTCGATAAATACGTTTACGCCCTCGAAGACGTCTCTCTTGCAGAGCGGCTGTTCCAGCTGCTCAGATTGCGCAGGATGAAGATAGCGTGCGCCGAATCGTTCACAGGCGGCGGCATAGGCAAGCGCCTCGTGGACGTGCCCGGGATAAGCGAGGTTTACTTCGAGGGGCTGAACACCTATTCCAACCAATCAAAGATAGCGCGCCTGGGCGTGGACGAAATGACGATAAGGTCCAAGGGCGCCGTCTCCGCGGAAACGGCGTTCGAGATGGCGGAGGGGCTGATAAAGCAGGGTAACTGCGACGTGTCGGTGGCGACCACGGGCATAGCGGGGCCAAAGTCGGACAATACGAGCAAACCCGTCGGGTTGTGCTACATCGCCGTCGGGCTTAAAGAAGGCGTCAACGTTTACAAGTTCGATATCGCCGGCGACAGAAAGACCGTTACGGAGACGGCTATAAACAACGCTCTCTTTCTCGTGTATAAAAACATCAAATAAGCAAAAAACCGAACAGGAGAATATAATGAACGAAGAAAAACTCAAGGCGCTCAATTCCACCGTCGCTATGATAGAAAAGCAGTACGGCAAGGGCGCCATAATGAAACTCGGCGACGCCAACGTGAACACCGATCTCGAAGTCATACCCACGGGTTGTCTTTCGCTCGATCTCGCTCTTGGCGTGGGCGGCGTTCCCCGCGGCAGGATAATGGAGATCTACGGGCCCGAATCTTCGGGTAAGACCACCGTTGCCCTGCATATTATCGCAGAGGCGCAAAAGCGCGGCGGCGTTGCCGCGTTCATCGACGCGGAGCACGCGCTCGACGCGGTGTATGCCAAGAACCTCGGCGTCAACACGGACGAACTTTACATTTCGCAGCCCGACACCGGCGAACAGGCGCTGGATATCTGCGAATCGCTCGTCCGTTCGAGCGCCGTGGACGTTATAGTCGTCGACTCCGTTGCCGCGCTCACTCCCAAGGCGGAGATAGAGGGCGATATGGGCGATTCGCACGTCGGGCTGCTCGCCCGCCTTATGTCGCAGGCGCTGCGCAAGCTTACTGCGATAACCAGCCGTTCCAAAACGTGCGTCATATTCATAAATCAGCTGCGCGAAAAGGTGGGCGTAATGTTCGGCAATCCCGAAACCACCCCCGGCGGCAGGGCGCTCAAATACTTTGCTTCGCTCAGGCTGGACATCCGCAAAGCGGACAGCCTTAAAGACGGCGACGGAATAATAGGCAACAGGACCAAGTGCAAGATAGTCAAAAACAAAGTAGCGCCCCCGTTCCGCGTGGCAGAGTTCGACATAATCTACGGCAAGGGCATCTCGCAGGAGGGCTGCCTGATAGACCTCGGCGTGGAATTCGGCGTGCTCAAAAAGAGCGGCGCGTGGTTCAGTTATAAGGACGATAAGGTTGCTCAGGGCAGAGAAAAGATGAGGGAATATCTCATCAACAACATAGACGCCAGAACGGAGATCGAGGCCGACATAAGAGAGGAGTACAGGCGCATACAGGAGAAAAAAGCGTGACGAGGCACGGATTTATAAAGGTATGCGCCGCCACTCCGGAAATAAAAGTGGCGGACGTGCCTTACAACGTCGCGGCGATCGCGGCCGCGGCAAACAGGGCGGCGGAAGAGGGGGCGCAGCTCGTCGTCTTTCCGGAGCTTTCCGTCTGCGGCTATACCTGCGGCGATCTGTTCAATCAGCGGGCGCTGCTCGACGCGGTCTGCAATGGGTTGGAAAAGCTGCAGTCGGAGCTGCCCGCAGGCGTGCTCGTGTTTGTCGGCGCGCCCGTGGAGGTGTGCGGCAGGCTTTATAACTGCGCCGCCGTATTCTGCGGCGGCAAACTTATAGGCGTAGTGCCCAAGAGCTGCATCCCGAATTACGGAGAATTTTACGAGCGCCGTCACTTCTGCCCCGCAGAGCGCGCAACGTCGGTCATTTCGCTGTGCGGCAGAGAGGTGCCGTTCGGCACGGATATCGTCTTCCGCGCGGAAAACATGCCGCCGTTCACGGTGGCGTGCGAAATATGCGAAGATCTTTGGGTGCCCGCGCCGCCCTCGGTAAGGCACGCGCTCGCGGGCGCAAACATTATAGTCAATCTCTCCTGCTCGGACGAGATCGCCGGCAAGGCGGAATACAGGCGCTCGCTCGTTAAAATGCAGTCCGCAAAACTTATCTGCGGCTATGTTTACTGCGACTCCGGCGAAGGCGAAAGCACGACGGACATGGTGTTTGCCGGGCACGACGTGATATGCGAAAACGGCGCGCTGTTAAAGGAGAGCAAACTTTTCGAAAACGGGCTGATTTTTGCCGATGTCGATGTGGATAAGCTCGACGGCGAAAGGCGCAGATGCGCCAGCTCGTATTACACGGGCGAATGCACTCAGCACGTTTTCGTGCCGTTTGCCGCTGCCGAGAGCGCTGCGGAGATAGACCGCGATTTCCCACGGCTGTCGTTCGTTCCGAAGAGCGATAAGCTGCTTTCGGAGCGGACGGAACTCATACTCGGCCTGCAGACGATGGGGCTGGTAAAGCGCCTTAAGCACACGGGGGCAAAGACCGCCGTGATAGGCATTTCGGGCGGGCTCGATTCGGCGCTCGCGCTGCTCGTTACGCGCCGCGCGTTTGAAAGATCGGGCAGGGACGGAAAGGATATAATTGCCGTCACCATGCCTGGATTCGGCACTACGGGCAGAACGCTCAACAGTTCCGTGGAGCTCACGAAGGCGCTGGGCGTCACGCTTAAAAAGGTGGATATAACTCCCTCCGTCAGCCTGCATTTCAAAGACATAGGTCACGATCCGGACGTTTTGGACGTTACTTACGAAAACGCGCAGGCGCGCATGCGCACGATGATACTGATGAACATCGCCAACGAGACGGGCGGGCTCGTGATAGGCACGGGCGATCTCAGCGAACTTGCGCTCGGCTGGGCCACTTATAACGGCGACCATATGTCTATGTACGCGGTAAATTCCGGCGTTCCCAAGACGCTCGTAAAACACCTGATACGCTTCGAGGCGGACAGGCTTGGCGGAAAGGCAAAAGCCGTTTTGCAGGTGATACTCGATACCGAGATAAGCCCCGAGCTGCTTCCCCCCGACAAGGCGGGCAACATAGCGCAAAAGACTGAGGACATCGTAGGGCCGTATATGCTGCACGACTTTTTTCTGTACTATTCCGTGCGTTGGGGCTTTTCGCCTTCCAAGGTGCGCTTTATCGCACGCAAGGCGTTTGAAGGCGTGTTCGGCGGCGACGTCGTGGACAAATGGCTGAAAAATTTTTACCGCAGGTTTTTTGCGCAGCAGTTCAAGCGTTCGTGCCTGCCCGACGGCGTAAAGGTAGGCACCGTGACGCTGTCCCCGCGCGGGGATTGGCGCATGCCTTCGGACGCCTCCGCCGAAGTCTGGCTTAACGATATATCCGAATAACAAAAAGCGGCCCGCGCCGCTTTTTTCTTTTCCGCAAAAAAGTATTTTAATAAAAAAATCTTTATCCGTTGACTTTGCTCCGTATTTGTTGTAAAATAGAAGAGGATAGAAATTACCCTGCCAATATTATGCGTTCAACGCATTTTTCCGGGGTGACTATATTACAGAACATCAGGAGGCTTATATGGATCTAATGGCAGTAAGCTCCCTGTTTCTTGCTAACGGCGCTGCGATAGGCCTGGGCGTTGCCCTCGGCGTGGTTGCAGCTTGTGCCGTTGTTGTTACTATACTGTATTTAAGATACAGAAGTAAGGTGAACAAGGCCAATAAAGAGCTCGGCGAAACGTCCGAAAGGGCGAAAAAGATGATAGCCGACGCTCAGGCAGAATGCAAGACCTTGAAAAAGGATGCCATATTGGAGGCAAAGGAACAGGAACTTAAATTACGCAACGACTTCGAACGCGAAAGCAGAGAAAAGAAGGCGGAGCTGAACAAGCAGGAACAGCGTCTCAACCAGAGGGAGGACAATCTCGACAAGCGCGAGGATTCGCTCACCAAAAAGTCGGACGCGCTCGAAAAGCAGAAAAACGAACTTGTCCTGCAGGAGCAGGAGATAAAAAAGACTCAGGACAAGATCAATCACCAGCACGAACTCATGGTTCAGGAGCTGGAAAAGGTGGCTCAGCTCACCAAGGACGAGGCCAAGGCGCTGCTCACCAACGAGATACTCGACGAAACCCGCCACGACGTGGCGCTTCAGGTAAGGAACATAGAGCAGACCGCCAAGGACGAGGCCAACAACGAGGCGAAAAAGATAATCACGCTTGCCATACAGCGCTGCGCCGCCGACCACACTTCGGAGGTGACGGTGTCCACGGTGTCGCTTCCCAGCGACGATATGAAGGCGAGGATAATCGGCAGGGAGGGCAGAAACATCCGCGCGCTTGAAAACGCGACGGGCATAGAGTTCATAATAGACGACACTCCCGAAGTGGTCATCCTTTCCGGCTTCGATCCCATCAGGCGCGAGGTCGCAAGGCTGGCGCTCGAAAAGCTGATAGCCGACGGCAGGATACACCCTGCCCGCATAGAAGAAACGGTAGAAAAGGTAAGGAAGGAGCTTGACAACGAAATAAAGCAGGCGGGCGAAAGCGCCATGTTCGAAGTCGGCATCTTCGGTCTGCATCCCGAACTTATAAAGCTGATAGGCAGGCTTAAATACAGGACGAGTTACGGACAGAACGTTTACAGGCACTACGTGGAGGTGGCTCTGCTCGCAGGCCTTATGGCGCAGGAGCTCGGTCTGGACGTCAACTTTGCAAAGCGTGCGGGCCTGCTGCACGACATAGGCAAGGCGGTCGATCACGAACAGGAAGGCACGCATATCCGCCTGGGCGCAGACCTTGCCAAGAAGTACAAGGAGAACGCCAACATAGTCAACGCCATAGAGGCTCATCACGGCGACGTGGAGCCCAAGACGGTGGAGGGCGTGCTCGTGGCCGCAGCCGACGCCATTTCCGGCGCAAGGCCCGGCGCGAGAAGGGAAACGGGCACCAATTACGTAAAGCGCCTTGAAAAACTCGAGGAGATAGCTTCCGGGTTCAACGGCGTGGACAAGAGTTACGCCATACAGGCGGGGCGCGAAGTGCGCGTTATCGTAAAGCCCGAACAGATAGACGATTCGCAGGCGATGTTCCTTGCAAAGGATATCGCAAAGAAGATAGAATCCGAGCTGGAATATCCCGGGCAGATAAAGGTGAACGTTATCCGCGAATTCAGGAGCGTGGAATACGCGAAGTAATATTCAGGCAAACGAAAAAGCAGCCCGTCCGGGCTGCTTTTTATGTTTCGATTTTTTCAGTCGTGCTTTACGAACAGATAGAACGAAAGCGCGAACACCGGAATATTCAGCGCCGTTATGCACGGTATCACGACCTTTGCGAGCACGTCTGTGGAAGACGACCAGTTGACTTTGAGCACCAGCGCGAACAGCACTATTATAACCATCAGAAGCGCCGTAAGCACGCCCGCCGTAAAGATATATTTCAGGCTGGTCGGCTTGCGCATCCGCTCGCCGTAGCGCGCGCCGAACAATATGCCGCACACGAGCACCGTGCAGAGCCCAATCGTAAGGATGACTACGGGGTAGGCGACGGAAACGTTGAGATCCTGCCTGAACAGCAGGGTGAGCGTAAATTCCAGCAGCATGATGACGCCGATTATCAGCGAGCATTTGAACAGCGTGGCGCCCCTGTTATAAGTCGACTGCCTGACCGTGCCGGAAGAAAACGCGTCTTCCGAAGTGCTTATCTTTATGCCGTCGCCTGCGGCTTTTCCGCTGATGTCCGTATAACCGTAGTGTGCTGCAGGAGCGGCGGGAACGGGTTCCTGGTTCTGCCTGTATTCCTCGCGCGGCTGCGGAGCCGGTGCGGGAGGAGCGTTTTTAAGCGTGTTTTCGAACAGCTTGTCTATTATGTTTTTATAATCGCGCTCCTGCTCGGATTTTTCTGCATAAATACGTCCGTTCTCGACAGGCGTTTCTTCGGCCTGCGCCGTCTTGCCGCCCTCTATCAGTTTAAGATAGTTTTCGTGCGCGATACGCTTGGCTTCCGCTTCTTCGGAAGTTTTCAGCTGCGACGTATAACTGTTGTCGGCGGCCTGTCCCTGCGCGACGGGACTTTCGCTTGCCTCCGCGGAGGAGCCGTGCGTTTCTGCGGCTTCGGCGGTCGGCGTAACGGCGGCGCTTTCGGGCTGCGGCTGTTTTACCGCTGAACCATCCTCGATGTAAACGGTTTCCGATTGCCCGGCAACGTAAGTCGCCTGCGGCTCTTCGGGCTTTCGTTCCCGTTTGTCTTCCGCCTCGCCTTCCTGTTTTTCCTCGCCCTCGGAATGAACGACGGGCACGCGCGAGGTGGCCTGTTTCAGTATCTTGAAGTCGACGGGAGTGGGGGCAGGCTGGCTGAAATCAAAATTTTTGTCGGAGATAAGGCTGTCTATCACCGTGCGCGAATATTCCCATTCGGAGCGGTTGTGTTCGGCTATTTCCCGGCCGCTGTCCGTAAGGCGGAAATATTTTCTCCTGCCGCCCGCCGACGTTTCGTCGCGCTTGTAATAAGCCTGGATATAACCCTGATTTTCCAGCCTTTTAAGCGCGCTGTAAAGCGTCGGCTCTTTAAGGGTGTACTGCCCGTGGCTTTTTTCGTTTATTTCCGTCCTTATTTCGTAGCCGTATTTGTCGCGCTCGTAAAGCGAGCGGAGGATTATCGTGTTTATGTGGCCCCTGATAAGGTCGGCGCTTATCGAATTTTTGCCTTCGAATTCTTCGGTGTTTTCGTCCATTTGTCGTCTCCCTTGTATATAAAAATTATAGCAAAACAGCCCGAAAATGTCAATAGTTTGACGATATTTATAGTACTATGTCAAACATAATCGGTCGGCTTGCGCTCATTTATTGGACTTTTTCCGCGCGCGGTGATATAATTTTATAAGATTACCCGAGGTGATGAAATGTACAACAACATACGCGACTACGATATACGCTATCTCGACGTAGACTTCAAAGATGAACTCAGGCTTTCCGCGCTGATGTCGCTGCTCGAAGAATCGGCGTGCGCCTCTGCGGACGAGCTGGGTTTCGGCTACGACGACATTATGCCTAAAAACATCGGCTTCGTCATAGTGAACTGGTATCTCGAACAATACCGTCCCGTAAAGCTCAAAGAAAAGCTCACCGTGCACACCTGGCCCATGAAGCCCAGGCGCTCCGCCACGTTAAGGGAATTCGTCGTATATTGCGGCGACGAAAAGGTGGCGGCGGGCACAACGCGCTGGTGTCTGGTCGATCTCGGCTCGTTTTCGCTGCTCCCCACGAGCGCGTTTTTTGCGGACGATAAGCGCGAGTACAACGATTTCAGGGCGCTCGATTTCAATTCCTGGCACCTTCCGCCCCTCGAAGGCGGCGAAAAGAAGTACGAAAAGCTTGTCACCGTATCTGATTACGACCACTATTTCCACTGCAACAACACTAAATACGCCGATATCTGCCTTGACGCGTTTTCGGTCGAAGAGCTTGCCGGCCGCATCGCCGAGCAGGTGCAGATCACTTACGTAAAGCAGTGTAAATACGGCGAACTGCTCGAAATTTACAGGCGCGACGACGGCGACGAAAGCCTGCTCGAAGGCAGGGTGAACGGCGAACCGCGCGTCAGGATGAAGATAAAATTCCGCAAAATATAACGTTCTGCCCGCCCGGTTTACGCCCTGCGGGCTTTTTTCGGGGAATATGGAATATACATATACGCTTATACGAAGCAGGCGGCGCACGTATTCGATAAAGGTGACCGCGGACAACGTCATAATCGTGCGCGCGCCGCTTTACGCCACCGTAGAACAGGCGGAAAGAGTGCTTGCCTCAAAGCGGCGATGGATAGAGCGCATGTTTGCCTTTAATGCGGAAGATCCTGTGGTGACTTGCGCGATAAAGAATTATACGCAGGTTTACGTTAACGGCAGTCTGCTGCCCGTGGTTTACGGCCGGCGCAATGCCGTGAATGCGGAAGCCGTGTGCGTTACCGGCGTTAAGGGGTTCAGGTCTGCCTACGTCGGCAGCCTCGGCGGCGGATTTTTGGACGCGTTCCGCGCCGTCTGCCGCGCTACGGGCCTGGAAGCCGCCTCCGTAAGGTTCCGCGCCTATAAAAGCATGTGGGGCTGCTGCGACGCAAAGTGTAACGTAACGTTCAATTTCAAACTTATGATGCTGCCACCGCACCTGCAACGCTATGTGATGGTGCACGAGCTGTGCCATACCCTTTATCACGACCATTCCGCAAAATTTTGGGCGGCCGTCGCGCGGTTCGTTCCCGAATGGAAGAGCTGCCGCCGCGAGCTTAAAAAGTACGCTCCGCTCGCAAAACTGTATCAATGACGGTCCGTCTTTGTTCAAAATTTACAAAATTTGTATATTTATTCAAATATGCGCAATATTTGCGTAAAATATGCATAAATATGCAAAATGATTTTAGAAATATTCAAAACGTTTAATTAAACGCTTGACTTTGCGCGCGCGGTGTTGTATAATTTGCGGGATGAAACGTAAACGCGTTTCAAATCCCGTGATTTTGGTGTTCGACTTATGGAAAAGAAGATTAAAAAAGTAGTTCTTGCATATTCTGGCGGGCTTGATACCTCGATCATCATCCCCTGGCTCAAAGAAAATTACGACAACTGCGAGGTCATCGCCGTGTCCGGCGACGTGGGACAGCAGTCCGAACTCGAAGGGCTGGAAGAAAAAGCGCTTAAAACGGGCGCGTCCAAGCTGTATATCGAAGACCTCCGCAAGGAATTTATCGAAGATTACATCTATCCTACGATGAAGGCGGGCGCCGTTTACGAAAACAAATACCTGCTCGGCACTTCGTTCGCGCGCCCCGTGATCGCCAAAAGGATTGTGGAGATAGCCAAAAAAGAGGGTGCCGACGCCATCTGCCACGGCTGCACGGGCAAGGGCAACGACCAGGTGCGCTTCGAGCTTGCGATAAAGGCGTTTGCTCCCGAAATGACCATAATAGCGCCCTGGCGCATATGGGATCTCAAGAGCCGCGACGAGGAGATAGATTATGCCGAGGCACACGACATCCCCCTTAAAATAAACCGCGAGACCAATTATTCCAAAGACAAGAATATCTGGCACCTTTCGCACGAAGGGCTCGACCTCGAAGATCCTGCAAACGAACCGCAGTACGACAAGATACTCGAGCTCGGCGTTTCTCCGTGGAAGGCTCCCGACGAAAGCACTTATATAACCATCCACTTCGAAAAGGGCATACCGACCGCCATAGACGGCAAGGAAACGGACAGCGTTTCCCTGCTTGAAAAGCTGAACGAAGTGGGCGGCAAAAACGGCGTCGGCATAATCGACATGGTGGAAAACCGCCTCGTCGGCATGAAGAGCCGCGGCGTGTACGAAACTCCCGGCGGCACGATACTTTACGCGGCGCACGAGATGCTCGAATCCATCTGCCTTGACAAAGCCACGGCGCATTATAAGCAGCTGATCGCGATAAAGTACGGCGAAATGGTGTACGACGGACAGTGGTTCACGCCCTTGCGCGAAGCCTTTGACGCTTTCGTGGACAAGACGCAGGAAAACGTTACCGGCGACGTCAGGCTGCGCATTTACAAGGGCAACATCATGGGCGCCGGCATGAAGTCGCCTCATTCGCTGTACAGCGAAGATATCGCGACGTTCGGTGCGGACGACTGCTACGATCAGACCGATTCCGCCGGCTTTATAAATCTGTTCGGGTTGCCCATAAAGATAAAGGCGCTGCTCGACGAAAAGAAACTCAAATAAATCAAGTAAACCCAAAAGCGGCGCAACGCCGCTTTTGCGATGTATTGAAATATGCATAAAGTATTTATCGACGGAAGGGAAGGCACCACGGGTCTGCAGATATACGAAAGGCTTGCCGGCCGCGACGATATCGACCTCATCGTTCTGCCCGAGGAAAAAAGGAAGGATACGGCGGCGCGCAGGGAATGTCTTAACGCTGCGGACATAAGCTTTTTGTGCTTGCCCGACGCGGCGGCAAAAGAGGCGGTTTCGCTGATAGAAGATCCTGAGGCAAAGGTAATAGACGCTTCCACGGCGCACCGCACCGCGGAGGGCTGGGTTTACGGCCTGCCGGAACTTTCGGCGGAACGCAGGGAACGGATAGCAACCGCAAAACGCGTTGCCAATCCGGGCTGCCACGCAACGGGATTTATCTCGCTCGTGGCTCCCCTCGTTTCCGGCGGCATACTTCCCGCGGACTATCCGCTCGTGGCGCATTCCGTGACCGGGTATTCCGGCGGAGGCAAGAAGATGATCGCCGAATACGAGGCGGAGGTAAGGGATAAGGCTTTGGATTCGCCCAGGCAGTACGGCCTTACGCTTTCGCATAAGCATCTGCCGGAGATGCAGCGGCAGTGCGGGCTCGTTCACGCTCCCGCGTTTCAGCCGATAGTGGCGGATTTTTATTGCGGAATGTGCGTATCAGTGCCGCTTTACAGGTCGATGCTTGCTAAAAATTACGGTGTGGACGACATAAGAAGCTATTTTGCAGAGTACTATGCGTCGCAGAATTTCATAAAAGTGGCCCAAAAAGAGGAACTTCCCGCCTATTTGCCGGCAAACGCACTGGCCGGCACGAATTTGCTTGAAATTTACGTCGGCGGCAACGACGACATGGTCCTGCTGTGCAGCTTGTTCGACAACCTCGGAAAGGGCGCGTCCGGAGCCGCAGTCCAGAACATGAACATAATGCTCGGGCTGGACGAGAGGACTTCGCTTTTATAATGGCTGCCGCGGGATAAAGCGCGCAGATATTATATTTTTGTAAAAGAAGATTGACGGCGCGGTTTTTTTGCGCTATAATCTTATAGAACATACGGCTTTGACATATCGATATGAAAGTTTTGCATGAAGTGGAAGGCGGTGTGTGCGCGCCCAAAGGCTTTAAGGCGGCGGGCATGCATTGCGGCATAAGAAAAAATAAAGAAAAAAAAGATCTCGCGCTCATCGTGAGCGACGTGCCGTGTTCGGCGGCGGGCGTTTTTACGCAGAATCTCGTTAAAGGCGCGCCCGTCGTCGTTACGGGGCGCAACATTGCAGACGGCAGGGCTCAGGCGGTCATCGTGAACAGCGGCAACGCCAACGCCTGCAACGACGGCGGCGAAATGGTGGCGGAACGGATGTGCGCGCTCGTTACCGAAACGTGCGGCATACCCGCGCGCGACGTTATAGTCGCTTCCACGGGTGTCATCGGGCAACCCCTCGATATCGCCCCCATAGCGGGCGCGATGGGCGCTCTTGCGGCGGGGCTGGGAGATAACAGCAACGACGCGGCGGAGGCGATAATGACTACGGACACCGTGCCGAAGTCGGTGGCGGTCGGGTTTTCGCTGGGCGGCAAAGAGTGCCGCATAGGCGCGATAGCCAAGGGCGTGGGCATGATCTGCCCCAACATGGCGACAACGCTGATATTTATCACGAGCGACGTTGCCATCTCGCCCGCGATGCTTAAAAAGGCGCTTTCCGCCGACGTTAAGACGTCGTTCAATATGGTCAGCATAGACGGCGATCAGTCCACCAACGACACCTGCTGCATAATGTGCAACGGGTTGGCGGGCAACGCTGCGATAACGGAAGCCGGTGCGGATTACGGGACTTTTTGCAAAGCCCTGCATTACTGCACGGTAAAGCTTTCGCGCATGATAGCAAAGGACGGCGAGGGCGCGACGAAGCTCATAGAGTGCAACGTAAGCGGCGCGCGCTCGGCAAATTCCGCACGCAACGTGGCAAAGGCGGTCATAAAGTCTTCGCTCGTAAAGGCGGCCATGTTCGGTGCCGACGCCAATTGGGGCAGGGTGCTGTGCGCGATAGGTTATTCGGGCGAACGCGTCGATCCCGACGCGATAGACGTGGCGTTCCGTTCGGCCGCGGGCGAAGTCGTCGTCTGCAAGGACGGCAGAGGCGTGCCGTTCAGCGAGGATGAGGCGAAAAAGGTGCTTCTTAAAGACGAAGTAAAGATAGACGTGGACCTTAAATCGGGCAGGTGCCGCGCCTCGGCGTGGGGCTGCGACCTTACTTACGATTACGTAAAGATCAACGGCGATTACCGTACTTAAAATCTTGCCTCTGCGGCAAACGGAAAGGATTCGGATGGATAATCAGGAGCAGGCGGAGTTTCTGATCGAGGCTCTGCCGTACATCAAAAAATATTATAACAAGATCTTGGTCATAAAATACGGCGGCAGCGCGATGACGGACGAAAAACTCAAACGGTCCGTCATGAACGACGTTTCCGTCCTCAGCGCTCTCGGCATCAAAGTAGTGCTCGTGCACGGCGGCGGGCCGGAGATCTCTGATATTTCCAGGCGCATGGGCGTTGCTCCCAAATTCGTCAACGGGCTGCGTTATACCGACCGCGACACGGCGGAGATAGCGCGCATGGCGCTTGCCGGCAAAGTGAACAAGTCGCTCGTGGATCTGTTGCAGTCCGCGGGCTGCAAGGCAGTCGGCCTTTGCGGCGAAGACGGGCATATGCTCCGCTGCGAAATGATGAGCGAAGAACTCGGCTACGTGGGCAGGATAGTCAACGTCGATACCGGCATAGTAAAAGACGTGCTGGGACTGGGTTACGTTCCCGTCATTTCGCCCATAGGGTTCGACGGCGACGGCAACATTTACAACGTGAATGCGGACACCGCCGCGGCGGCCATTGCCGGCGCGATAGGCGCGGAGAGCCTCATTCTCATGACCGACATCAAGGGCTTGCTGGAAGACAAGGACGATCCCGAAAGTCTTATAAAAAAGGTATATGTCTCCGATATCCCCGCTCTCGTAAAGCAGGGCATAATCTCCGGGGGCATGATACCCAAAATAGAGTGCTGCAAAGAGGCCATCCGCCGCGGAGTAAACAAGGTGTTTATAACCGACGGACGGGTTTATCATTCCATTTTGGTGGAGATATTGTCCGAAGAGGGCAGCGGCACCATGTTTTACAGCTGACTGATTTATCCCGTTAAATCAGTCTTTATTTTAGCAATTCGGAGAAAGTATGGACGGAAAGCAGATAATCGAAGAAGATAAGCTGTACGTCGCGGGCACTTACGCGCGCTTTCCCGTCGTATTCAGGGACGGGAAAGGGTGTAGGCTGTACGACTGCGACGGCAGGGAATATCTCGACTGCGGCAGCGGCATCGGCGTTAACGTCTTCGGCGTGAACGACGGAAAATGGAAGGAAGCCGTGACGGAGCAGCTCGGCATGCTGCAACACACGAGCAACCTGTACTATACGCGGCCGCAGGCAGATCTTGCAAAACTGCTCTGCACGCGCACGGGCGCAAAAAAAGTGTTCTTCGGCAACAGCGGCGCCGAGGCTAACGAGTGCGCCATAAAAGCGGCGCGCAAGTACGGCGAGGAGCACGGCGGAAGGTATAAGATAGTAACGCTTAAAAATTCCTTTCACGGCAGGACGATAGCTACGCTTGCGGCGACCGGACAGGAGGCGTTCCACAGGCACTTCGGGCCGTTCCCCGAGGGGTTCGTTTATGCGGAACCAACGACGGAAAGCGTTGCGGCGTGCGCCGCGGACGACGCCTGCGCCGTTATGATAGAGGTGATACAGGGCGAAAGCGGCGTAAACGTTCTGCCCGAAAGTTTCGTAAAGGACGTGGAAAGGCTGTGCCGCGAACGCGGGATGCTGCTGATCTGCGACGAGGTCCAGACGGGAAACGGCAGGACGGGACATCTTTATTCTTACATGGCGTACGGCGTGCGGCCCGACATAGTCACTACCGCCAAGGGCCTCGGCGGCGGACTGCCGATAGGCGCGTGCATGCTGTTCGGCGACTGCGCGGACGTGTTCGGCCGCGGCGACCACGGCTCAACGTTCGGAGGCAACCCCGTTTCGTGCGCTGGGGCGTGCAGCATACTCGGACGGATAGACGACAAGCTGCTTGCGGACGTGCGCGAAAAGGGAAGACGTTTTGCTGACGGGCTGAAAAAGATCGCGGGAGTAACCGAAGTGAGCGGCATGGGGCTCATGATAGGTTTCCGGACGGCAAAACCCGCCGCCGAAACGGCAAGCGAATGTATAAAAAGGGGGCTGCTGGTGCTTACCGCTCATTCGAGAGTGCGCCTGCTTCCGCCCCTTACCATAAGCAACGAAGAAATAGACACCGCACTCGGAATTTTAAGGGAGGTTATCGACGGATGAAACATCTTCTCAAACTCGGCGATCTTACGCGCGAAGACATTCTTTCAATACTCAATCTGGCAGACCAGCTCAAGTTTGAAAGGAACAACGGCATAATCAAGGAATACCTGAAAGGCAAGCAGCTGGGCATGATATTCCAGAAGGCTTCCACCCGCACGAGAGTTTCTTTCGAGGTGGGCATAAGCGAGCTGGGAGGACATCCGCTGTTCCTTTCCAGCCACGACCTGCAGATAGGCAGGGGCGAGCCCGTGCAGGACACGGCGCGCGTTCTTTCGCGCTATCTCGACGGCATAATGATCCGCACTTTCGCGCAGCAGGAAGTGGAGGATCTTGCAAAGTACGGCACGATACCCGTAATAAACGGACTCACCGATTACTGCCATCCTTGCCAGGTGCTTGCCGACCTTATGACGATAAGGGAATACAAGGGCACTTTCAAGGGCCTTAAAATGGCGTTCGTCGGCGACGGCAACAATATGGCGAACAGTCTGATAGTCGGCGCGGTAAAGACGGGCATGCAGATAGCCGTGGCGTGCCCCGCAGGATACGAACCCGACGCACGGCTCGTAAAGTGGGGCAAGGAAAGCGGCCTTCTTACCGTTACGTCCGACGTGGACGAAGCCGTGGCGGCCGCCGACGTGCTCTATACCGACGTGTGGGCGTCCATGGGGCAGGAGAAGGAAAAGGCGGAGCGCGAGCGCGTGTTCAGCGGGTTCCAGATAAACGAAAAGAACGTAAAGGGCGCAAAGGAAGACGTGATGGTTATGCACTGTCTGCCCGCGCACCGCGGCGAGGAGATCACCGACGGCGTGTTCGAAGCGCACGCCAAAGAGATATTCGACGAAGCGGAAAACAGGCTGCACGCACAGAAGGCAGTCATGGTAAAACTGATGAGATAACGCCTGGCGGCAATGATAGTTTACGCCTCCGCAAGGAGGGCACATACGTTAAAGGAAGGATAGATGAAAAACAGTAAGGTTTATTTGACGCTTGCAAACGGCAGGCAATTCACCGGTTATTCTTTCGGCGCCGAAAAGGAAGTCGTGGGCGAGCTGGTGTTTACCACCGGCATGACCGGCTACATCGAAACGCTCACCGATCCCAGCTATTACGGGCAGATAGTAACGCAGACGTTCCCCCTTATAGGCAACTACGGCATGATCGAGTCCGACATGGAGAGCAAAAAGCCGTGGGTGACGGCCTATATCGTAAGGGAAAAATGCGATACGCCCTCCAATTTCAGGTGCGGAGGCACCATAGACGGGTTCCTTAAAAAGCACGGCATACCCGGCGTATACGGGCTGGACACGCGGGAGCTGACCAAGATAGTCCGCGAGGCCGGCGTGATGAACTGCGCCATAACAAAGAGGCC
>CALVLW010000059.1 GCA_944341315.1 uncultured Clostridia bacterium | reverse complement strand
AAATTTTAGCGCTTTGCGGCAGTGAATTTTTTGTCTGAGCGAAGAAAACCCCCGCCGCTAATACTCTTGCGGTCTTAGCAAGCGGGGTTTTCAAAGCTCAGGCGGAAAAGGCGCGCCGCAAAGCGTTAAAATTTCCGCTGAGTCGACACAAAAAACGCGCTCGCCTTTCGCGTTTTCACTCCCTGCCATTATGACCCTCGCTGTTTCAAATTTCTTCGTCGAAAACGACAGCGACTTTTCCGCATTTTCCGCTTGCCATAAGCGCATACGCCTCGTCCGCTTTTTCCAAAGGGAAACGATGTGTGACGAGATCCTGCGGATGCAGCCCCCAACGCACCAGCTTTTCGACCAGCTCTTCCATGCGCCACAGCGAAGTCACCCAACTGCCGTATACGGTCTTTTGCCCGTGTATCAGATCGGGGCTTGGCGTAAACGTGCAGGTGCCGCCCTCGCCGACAAGCGCTATTTTGCCGTAAGCGCGCGTCGCTCTTATCGCCAGCTGTCTGCCTGAGTCGCTTGCCGAACAATCCACAGCCTTTTCCACTCCGTACCCGCCCGTTTCGGCAGCCACCTTTTCGACTGCCGAAGTATCGGAAGGGAATACCTTGTCGAACAAACCCGTATTTTTTGCTATCTCCAGCCTTTCGGGAGTATATTCCACGCCGTAGATCCGGTTTGCGCCCATTGCGCGCCCGAGCATTGCTGCGGCAAGTCCCACGGGACCCAATCCCACTACCAGCAGCCGGTCGTCGCCGCTTACGCCTATCTTTTCCAGCGCTTCGTATGTAGTTCCGAATCCGCACGCCACCTGCGCGCCGTCAACATAGGTAAGTTCCGCAGGCAGAGGTATTAGATCTTTCTCCTCTGCGAGCAGGTACTCCGCCATGCCGCCGTCGCGCTGCCAGCCGTACGCTTTGCGGTGAGGGCTTGTACAGCTTATGGCATAACCTTTTCTGCAGTCGTAACACAGTCCGCACCCGCTGATGTGATAGACGATGACTCTGTCGCCCTTTTTGAAGCGTTTCAGTCCCGGTCCCTCTTCCGCTATTATTCCGCACGGTTCGTGCCCGGCGATAGTGCCCGGGATATAACCTTCGGCGCCCCTGCCGGTATGTTCGCGGTAGATACAGCGTATGTCGCTTCCGCATATCGTGGACGCTTTCATTTTTATAAGCACCTGCCCGTATCCGGGCTCGGGTATGTCGAATTCTTTAATTTGCGCGCTGCTGTTGCCGGGCAGGATCGCGCCCTTCATTTTGCCTTTCATATATATCCTTCCTTTTAATATTGTTTTTTTCGCCAGACGCCGCCTGTTTCTTCCCAGCATGCAAGCCTGCCGTCCTCGTCCCACAGATCGCGCCAGCTCTCGCTGCCCGCCCACAAAAAAACCTGACCTTTTATAAGTCTGTTACCGCAATCGGCGCCGAGAAGGAGTTCCTTTTCCGCGGGCGTAAGAACTATATCCGCCGCTTTCAGATTGCAGGCGATATGCGCGGGATCCGACGAAAACGGAATGGGGATGATACCGTTGTTTACCGCCCACGCCAAACATATCTCAGCAGGCGACACCCCTCTGCTCCTTGCTATTTCGGTGACCTGAGGCATGGTTGTATCGGCAATATCTCCTTCCGCCACATCTCTTTGCGGACGGTTGGGCGAACCCAGCGGACAATATCCGATATTTATAACTTTCTTTGCGGCGCACAGCGCGACGAGCTCTCTTTGCGCAAAAGAGGGATGCAGTTCGCTCTCCAGCGCATACGGCTTCGTCGTCATGTCGTCCCACACGGCTTCGAGTTTGGGGACGGTCATATTGCTTAATGCTATCTCACGCACCAGACCGCGCTTTTTCAGCTTTTCCATTTCCGACCATACGCTGAGGAATTCCTCTTTGATAAACGGGCGGCTGTTCTCGTCGCGGCTGTTGCCGCCGCAGCCCGCCGCATGCGTATTGGGAAAAGGCCAGTGCATAAAATACACGTCAAGATAGTCCGCTTTCAAATCGGATATGCTCTTTTCGCAGCTTTCGGCTACCCTGCCGTGGGAATCGTTCCACAGTTTGGACATGATGAAGATATCCATCCGCTTCGCGCGCCCTTTTGCGAAAGCGGCGTTAAATACTTCGCCTATCTCGCCCTCGTTACCGTAAACGGACGCGCAGTCGAACAGCCTGTATCCCGAGTCGAGAGCGCATTTGACCGCGCCCGCCACTATGCTTGCCGAATACTTGTCCGAGCCGAAAGTCCCCATTCCTATCTTCGGTAGTTCCATGCAGCCTCCTTAAATTTTAATCGTTTATAATTTTAGCGAAAAAAATTTCGCCTCTATCCCGTCATCGTCTTTGCGCCCGAAAAAATAAATTTTCCGCGCGGGTGCGGTATTTATCGTATATTTGCGTTCAGCACGATGTTCCGCGCCGGTCCGCCGTCGATCATGGAAATTATTGTTTCCGCCGCCACTCTGCCCAGCTCCTCGACGGGCTGGATCACCGTCATGATGCCCGGGCAAAACGGCTTAAGGTAGTCCATTGCGTCGAATCCCATAAAATCCATGTCGCTGCCGGCGAGAACGCCCATGTCCTTTGCCGCCATCGCCGCGCCTATGCTCATTTCGTAGGTGGTCACGAAAAGCGCCTGCGGCACGCGCTTTCCAAGCAGCGTTTTTGCGGCGTCGTATCCGCCCTTTACGCTTAGATCGCCGTTAATATATGAGATGTTATCTGTTAGTCCCGCCTCCTTCATCGCGTCGCAGTATCCCGCAAAACGCTTTGCCGCCGTATACACGCTTAAATCGCCGCAAATGACTGCAATGTCCTTATTCCCGCGGCTTATAAGACTATTGACCGCTTTTTTGCTTATATCATAATTGTTTATCACCACATGGGAAAGTTTCGGATTGTCCGTCATCCTGTCCACCGCCACTACGGGAACGTCGTTTTGCGTGGCGGCGCGGCAGGCGCCCGGACCGGTGTCGTGCGCTATCACGATAAGCCCGTCCACCATTTTGGAAAGCAAAAACCTCATCGCCTCGCGCTCGCGTTTTGCGTCCGAGCGATAGTCGCATACGATCATGCCGTATCCTCTTTTACGCAAACATTCTTCCGTTTCCGAAATGATCGATGTCGAGAATTTGTTGACTATTTCCGGGAGCAGCACGCCGATGGTACGCGACTTGTGCGTTCTGAGACCGCGCGCGAAATCGTTGCGGATATAACCCGTTTTTTCTATTGCGTTCTCTATTTTCTCCTTATTGTAAGCGCGGACGTTTCCGCCGTTGAAATAAGCGCTGATCGTGGCGGGCGTAAGTCCCGTTTCCCTTGCCAGATCCTTTATGGTAACAGCCATTTTCTCTCCTATAAATTATAATCGGTTCTATTTTATTTTAACGTTGCAAACAACCTTTGTCAACGGTAAATTTTCTACTATTCGTCAAAGCGGCAGCACGCTCGCACGATCCGGTTTTTTTTGGTTTTTCCCACCGTCTTGTTGCCAAAAACGACGACATCTTTGCAGTCCTTCAGATAAAAGCCGCCCTGTCCGCCGCTGTCTATGGTGTTACACGTAAAGCGTATATTTTCGTGCACATGACCCGGCACACTGTTTTCCGGCTTTACCATAAGAGTATAGCCCTTGCAGGCGCCGAAATAGTTGCCGCTTATTTCGACGTCCTTTACCATGCCGCTTTCGTACCACGATCGGGCGTCGTCGGAGATGAGCACGGCGTGCATGGAAGTGTGCAGAAATCTGTTGCCCGTTATCCTGACTCTGCCCGAGGTGGTGACCAGCACCCCGCGGGTGATCACCCTGTCCAACACGTTGTCGCAAAAGTACAGATCCGGGCAGGCGGAGGCGTTTTCGATCATCTTGCCCGCGATATTGCCGGGGTTTTCGCGCACCGTTATCTCAATGGTATATTCGTCAAGCAGCCGCGAACTTTCCACTGAAAGGCGTCCCTCTTCGAGCAGAGTTTTTTTGTCCACTACGCGCAGAATATCTCCCCTTTCAAACGGGTCGAAGCCGTGCGTCTGACGGTGACCGAATGTTACTTTCAGCCGCTTTCCCTCCGCGCTCGCGACCCTGAAATGGATGCCGTGCGCATTCAGGCAGTCGTCGCCCGACCCGACGAACGTATTTCCGACGATATCCACCCTGCCGCGGCACATGCACACTTGCACGAAGTCCGCAACCGACGCCATGTATCGCAGAGCGGGAGCGAATTTACAGTCGGTTATGCCGATGTCCTTAGAGCATTGGCACACGACAGCCAGCCCGTAGTTGAAATTCTGTTCCACCCCTTGAATGCGAATATTTTCGCTTTTTTCGATAAAAATACCGTTATATTTGCGCCTTACGTCAAACAGACAGAATACGTCGCCCCGCTTATACAGCGGAGGTACGATGTAATAAGCGCGGAGTACGCCTTCCCGCGGCATGCTTATCGCGAAAGCGCCGGTAAACGGGTGGTTGACGCGCACTATACGATTTTCGTCGCCTGCGGCGATTTTGCCTATCCAACCCGCAGGGCGTCCTTGGGTGACCGGCACGGTGTAATCTTTTCCGATAAAGCACCACTTGCCGCCGCTTTTTTGCAATTTACTGTATTTATCTACGGCATAGTCTATGTAAAACGCGCCGCGGCGGATCACTTTGAGTTCGTGCATATCGGGACTTTCGCTGTCGAACGATATGTTTTTCACCGT
>CALVLW010000058.1 GCA_944341315.1 uncultured Clostridia bacterium | reverse complement strand
TGCAGCGCACCGCCCGCGCGAAAGTGCCCTTCGGCATCGCGCAGATCGGCAAGGCGTTCCGCAACGAGATCACCCCGGGCAACTTCATCTTCCGCACGATCGAGTTCGAGCAGATGGAGCACCAGTGGTTCTGCAAGAAGGGCACGGACGGAGAGTGGTACGACTACTATAAAAAGGCGGCGTGGGACTTCCTCGTCGACCTCGGCTTCGACCCCTCGCACCTGCGCTATAAGGATCACGACAAACTCGCGCACTACGCGAAAGCGGCGTGCGACATACAGTACCTGTTCCCCATCGGTTGGAGCGAGCTGAACGGCATACACAACCGCACGGACTACGATCTCTCCCGCCACTCCGAGTTTTCGGGCAAGAATATGGAGTACGCCGATCCCGTTACGGGCGAAAAGTACATCCCCTACGTCATCGAATACTCCATCGGCGCGGACAGACTGATGCTCGCCGCGCTCACCGAAGCGCACGACGAAGAACTGCTGGATAACGGTAAGACCCGTATCGTAATGCATTTCAGCCCCGCGATCGCGGCATATAAAGCCGCCGTGCTCCCGTTGCAAAAGAATCTCGGCGAGCGCGCCCGCGCGATATACAGGCGGCTTGCCAAATCCTTTATGTGCACCTACGACGAAGCCGGCTCCATCGGCAAGCGTTACCGCCGCCAGGACGAGATAGGCACGCCGTACTGCGTCACCGTCGACTTCGACACCGAAAAGGACGGCACCGTCACCGTGCGCGACCGCGACACCATGCAGCAGATAAGAATCCCCGCCGAACAGCTGGAAAGCTATATAGGCGAGAAAATTAAATTCAACTGACTCGGTTGCAAACAACAAGTTAAGGCGCGGCATGAAAGCCGCGCCTTTTGAAATTAAATTTTATCGGTTTTTACATAATATGTCGCACGGCTTGCGCCACGCTTTTCTATAAGGCCTTCCTTAGCAAGTTTTTTAAGCGAACTTTCCACCGAACTGTTGCTGAGCGACGGACACATGGCAACGATATCCATTTTGGTAAACCTGCCGATTTTGACGGCAACCGCTTTTCCGACCATATCGAGCGCGGAATCGCTTTCGCTTATAAGTTCCATTCTGTCTTCAAAATCTCTGTATGCCGCAATAATAGTGCCGAGCAAATACTTGATAAAAGGAACCGCGTCTTCGTTGCCTTCATCCCAACCTGCCTGCGCTTTTTCCAACGCGTCGTAATAAGCGTATTTATTCCGCGCAATTTCAGATTCGAGCGAAATATACTTACCGACCATATAACCGTTTCTGTATAAAAGCAATGTCGTAAGTAAACGGCTCATTCTGCCGTTACCGTCCGAAAACGGATGTATACACAAAAAATCATGAATAAAAACAGGGATTAGTATTAGCGGGGCAACTTCGCACTTGGAAACGGCTATATTAAACTCGCTGCATATCTTATCTATTGCTTCGGGTGTTTCGTAAGGTGCGGGAGGAGTAAAGAGTATTCTTTCTTTTCCGTTTTCGGTTAAAGTAATATAATTCTGCACGTTCTTAAATTTTCCGCCTATACTCTTTTCCGAATGACTGTACAAAATCTTATGAAGTTGCAGAATATAGTTTGCGGTCAGAGGAATATACTCGAAATTTTCGTGAATAACGTTAAGGACGTCTCTGTAACCCGCAATTTCTTCTTCATCACGATTTTTAGGCGTAGTCTTGTCCGTCAGGAGTTGTTTCAATCTCGTGTCGGTTGTTCTTATGCCTTCAATGTCGTTTGACGATTCCGTACTTTGCACCTTGGCGATTTCTACAAGTTTATCGAGTTTTGCGGGTTGCTGCTTTAAGTAAAGCTCCTGTTTTCCTTTTGCTTCGTGAATAGCCGTAAGATAACCGATTATTTCCGAATCCCATTTTAAATCTTTCAGTAAAGAATAATTAAAATCTCTCATTATATACGCCTCTTCATTTTCTTTTTCTCACAAATTATAATTCTTTTTACGAGAAAAGTCAATGGGTATATGTGCAAAAACAAAAGTTTCTCGTAATTTATGTTATTTTTTACGAGAAACTTGTCTTAAAGCATTCTGAGAACAGAAAAAGAACCCGGATTTTTTACGTCCGAGTTCTTGTTTTCCAGGAGTTTTCGTTTTACGCTTTATTTTTTAAGAGAAGCGAGATAGTCGCTCATGTCGTACATGCCCGGCGCTTTGCCGATCAGGAACGCGGCGGCCCTGAGCGAGCCGTTCGCGAATATCCTGCGGGACAGCGCGGTATGCTTTATTTCTATCATTTCGTCGTCGCCGGCGAACAGGACGGTATGCTCGCCCACTATCGTGCCGCCGCGCACGGCGTGCACGCCTATGTCGCCCTTCCTGCGCTTGCTCTCGCCCTGCCTGCCGTAAACGATGTCGGGCTCGTAGTCCAGCCCTTCCTTTACGGCGGAAAGCATCTGCAGCGCGGTGCCCGACGGCGCGTCGACCTTCTGGTTGTGATGCGCTTCGATAATCTCGATGTCGAAGCCGGACAGCGCGGACGCGAGCACGGGAAGCACGCTCTCGACCACGTTCACGCCCACGCTCATATTGGCGGAGCGGAACACGGGCACTTTCTTCGACAGCGCGTCTATGCGGGCGAGCTGCTCTTCGGAATAGCCCGTCGTGGCGATGACGGCGGGAACGCCGCGCTTTTCGGCGAGCGAAACGACGGCGTCCAGCGTGGCGGGACGGGAGAAGTCGATCACGCAGTCGTAATCTAAGGTCACGTCCTCCGCTTTCGTAAATACGGGATATTGTCCGCCGGGGGTCATGTCCAGACCGCCGGCGATCTCAATGCCTTCCGCTTCGGCTGCGGAGGCTATGGCCCTGCCCATTTTTCCGTTTATGCCTACAATGAATATTTTCATAATACCGTTACCCGTGTCAGAATCTTATGTCCAGCGAGA
>CALVLW010000057.1 GCA_944341315.1 uncultured Clostridia bacterium | reverse complement strand
AACCTGAATCCCGCGTTCTGAACGAACTCCTCGGGCAGGTTTTTTACCTTTGCCTTGGCCTTGCCGTCTATGCACCTGTAGACCTTCGGCTTGACGAAATCGTTCAGGTCGTTTGTGGCGTTGATCTCGTTCGAGCCCCAGCTGTCCGCAGGGACGTACAGCGTTTCTATCCCCTCCGTATTGAAAAAACTTTCGCGATAGTCCGAGGCGATGCGCCTGAACATCATATAGGCGGCTTTGTTTACTTCCGCCTTGAACAGCAACTCTTTATAATGACGTTCCGGCAGCAGCGCGGCATATTTCCACCATACGGGAAAGAGCTTGCCTATTTCCGGCAGCAGGTAAAAATATTCTTCGCTCCCGCGCCTGAGCTCGCCGTAGTTGAAATTCAAAAACCAGGGTTTGCAGTGCGTGAGTATGCCGCCGTAATGAATGATCTTTGCATCCAATTCAAAAAATTTATATTCGGGCGCAATATTTTTTACCCTGTTTTTATACGCATAAAAACCGGTCTGCGCAATGGACATGCGGTAATTGTATTTCGTCGTGGTCAAAAATTTGCCGTTCCTTGCAAAACAGTGGTTGGCGATACGCTCGTCCGTGATCCCCGCGATAAACGAGTCCACGACGCGTTTATAGGTACGCTCGTTCACGCCGTCAGCGCGCAATTTGTCGAGATTATACAATATCACGCCCGAATTGAAGTATAATTTGCCCTTCCTGAGCGTTTCGCCCTCGACGAAAATATCTTCGCCGTAAATAAACTTATCGAATTCTTTTTCGGGTTCGCGTTCGGCTTTGTTTTCGGAATAGCTGACGATTATCGGCCTGTCCTCGAAATCAAGACCGTAAAACTCTTCGATATTGCCGTCTATGACCACGTCGATATCGAGCACAAGCACGCGATGCACGGTCTCCGGCAAATAATCGTGCACAAGCAGATGATAAAAACTTGCTATCGGCCAACGCTCGGCAGCTGCCTGCGACCAATGTTTGCCAAGAGCAAAATGCTCGTAACGGCTGCGGTCGACGGGCACGAAATTTATTTCCTGCCCGTACGGAGCGGCCACCTCGCTTATGAATTGCCTGTCCTGCTCGGTAAAGTCGTCTTCGAATATCCAGAATACCACGCCTCCGCTGCCGGACGCGACGAGCTTTTTATGATTTTCGTATGCCGATATCATAAGCACGCCCAACTGCTTTACGAGCCCTCTGTCGAGCCCCACCATTATATCCATAAGTTTCCTCGCCGCTTATTTTTTTAATTTCATCTGTTTTGCCATCGCGTCCACGACTCGTTCGGAGGCGTGGCCGTCGTCGTAGATCCCGCCGTCGCGATGGTGTTCTTCCACCTTAGCGGCATAATCCGCCGCGTCGAAGGCAAGTATTGCCGCCTCCAGCTCGTCGTTGTTCCGCGCGACGGGATAGGGCCACTTTTCGAGCGGATAAGAAAAATCCCTGTCGTCCGCGTGATATTCGTCTATGTCCGTGGCGTAAACGAAAGAGGGGCGCCCGGTTATCGAAAAATCCCAAAGGCAGGAAGAATAGTCCGAAACGAGCACGTCCGCCGCGACCAGCAGTTCGTTCATGTCCGAATAATCGGAAACGTCGAAGGTGTTTTTGTCGAGGATGACGTCCTTGGCGTTGACGAAGTAATGCCTGCGGTAGAGCACCTTCCATTCACCGCCGAAGCGCTTGTGCAGCGCCTCCGTCAGCCTGCCGAAATCTATGCCGAAGACGTCCTCTTTGAACCCGTCCCTGAACGTGGGGGCGTACAGCACCAGCTTGCAGTCCTGCGGCAGGGCGTAGCGCTTTTTCACCTTTTGCGTTACGGGCGCGGGATCGCGGAAGAAGATATCGTTGCGCGGCATGCCGAAGGGCACGAACACTTTTTTATCGAACCCGAACGACCTGCTCGTGTCCTCGGTGAAATAGGCGCTGCCCGAAACGTACATTTTGGGCTGCTTGTTGCGTATCGTGAACACCTTTTTTGCGGGCTCGTTCCTGAATTTTACGCTGTCGGGGCCTATCCTCTTATAATTCATGGAGGCGTGCCAGGTATTTACGGTGAACTGCCGCGGGCGGAGCAGCACCGATTCGGGGAAGGCGTCGTTTACCACCACGACTTTGGAGGTGAACTGATAATACCAATGCTCGAACGTGCCGTATTCCACCACCTTTATGCCCTTTGCTTTAAGGGCGGAACACGTGGCTGGATATTTGGTTATCCACACCGCCTCGGCCTTTCCGCCGTATTGTTTCAACAGCTCTTCGCATACGTATTTGAGGTTGCAGGCGTAGCCCTTGCGCTGATGTATGCAAAAGCATACGCGGTTGCGCTTTAAGGGCATCACCGCGGCAAGGAACGCCTGCACGAAGCGATAGAGCCTTACGCGGCGCAGATGCTTGGCGTCGCGCTTTTTAAGTTTTTTGTCCCTCTGCCTTTCGCGCAGGGCCTTGCTGCTTACGACCACGCTGTCGGCGGCAAAATCGCGCTTTGCAAACCCGGTGCCGTCCAACCCGAGATAAGAAACCCAGAACCCGAGGCCGGTTATCTCCTTTGCCCTTGCCTTGTATTCGCCGCGCACGGCGTCGAACTTTTTGTTTATCAGTCTGCATATGCGCCTGAAATTGCGCAACAGGTTGAAAAGCTCGCGCCAGCTTTTATACGTTACAAACGCCGTGCCGTTGCTTTCGTCGTAATTTATTATCCTTTTCACGCGATAGAAAAAGTACAGCTCGGGATCGTTCATCCGCACATATCTGGTGCCCTTTGCGGGCAGCAACCAGCCGTATATCACCTTTCTGAACAACGACCTGCCCGGCTTTTTCATAACGTTGGCCTTTATTGCGGGCGCCGCCGAAAGACATTTTTCGTATTGGCCGTGCAAAAATGCGGGCGAGATCTCCTGCACGGGAACGGCCTTATAGGTGTAGTTCATGACGTAGGCGTTTAGGTCTTCCACGTCGGTCGTTTTAAGCCAGTCGATGCCGCGCAAAAAGTCCTCCACGCCCGCAAGCGCGAGGTTGGCGTCGTCGTAACGATACCTTGCTATGTGCGTGGCGACGAGCTTGAACAGCTGACGTTTGAGCTTCTCCTTAGTGTACGAAGGGAAATGTATGGCGTTGAGTATGCACATATTGCGCCAATAATAGTATTCGAGATAGCCCTGGCGCTTGTTGCCGAACGCCTCGTGCAGTACGCAAATGCCGTTCAGCGTTATGAACGTGCGGCCGTTGCGTATGCCGTATTCTATGTCGTCGCGCTTTATGAATATGGGCAGCGGCAGGTTGTTGGACTTTACCACGCCTATGGGCATGGCGCAATACCACCAACCGAAATAGTTGCCCTTGTCCTCTATCTCGTTTTTGAGCACGTAGCTCAGGTCTGTTATGTCGTACCTGTATTTTAACGGTTTGTGCCCGGTGACGTCCCATCTGTCGAGCGCCTCGCTCTGAATGGCCGGTTCGTTCAGGCAGAGCATGGCGCCGCCGATAAAGGCGTTTTTATATTCGGGTTTTATGAGTTTAGCCATCATATATGTGCGATATAACGCTTCGAAATTGAACACTATATCGTCGTCCATCATTATGACGTGCGTGAACTTTTCGTAATCGGGCGAGCAGAGTATCTCTATCATGCCCCTGCCGAAACCGCCCGCGCCGCCGGCGTTTTTGTTGGGGTAGACGTGCACTTTGCCGCCGTAATCGCTCTTTAAGTCGAGGCTTTTGCCGTTATCCGATATAAACACCTCGAAGGCGTCTTTGAGCGGCGAATCCGCGGCGAAGACCTTGTCGCGCAACAGGTCCATGTTGCGCTTTACGAATTTTTCGCGCCTGTAAGTGCAGATATCTATCGCAAAGCAGGGCGAGGGGAAAGTATCTTCCTGCGCGGTATAAAAATATCCGCCTCTGAACACGCCGCTTTCGCCCGTGCAGACGAGCGAAAAACTGTATATCCCGCGGTCGGGGCGTTCGGGAACGGCTATATCCAGCGAAGCCGTACCCTCCGCCGCGCTGCCGCAGAACGCCGTCTTTTTTATTTCGTGCCGCACGTTGTTGCCGGCAAGGCGGTATTCGTTGTAAATGTACACGGTGAACTCGCCCTCCAGCTCGAGGTGAAGGCCGACCTTGCCGAGCTGCGTATATTTGCGCCACTTTTCCACGGAAAAACCGTTGAAATAAGTGTTGAATTCGGCAACGGAGCCGCCGCGCATCACGAGTTCGGCAGAATCCGCCTCGAAATCGGCGTCGCCCGTTACGCGGGCGTAAGCCTCGGGAACGGGGTTGAACTTGTTGCTGGGGAACAGGATATTCTGGATTATCATTTGTCGTCCTCCGCCAATCTGCCCGATATAAGGCTGCGCAGCTGCGTGCTGCTCGTCTTTTGGGTGTACGGCAGGTAAATTATTTTTGCGCCGCGCGGCAGAAGATACTCTTCGTATCTTTTGAACCGCTCCGTGCCCTTATAGTCCGAGCCCACAAACAGATAATCGTATCTGAGCTGCGGCCAGGCGTCGGTGTCCTCGTCGGTGCAGACGGTGACTTCGTCTACGTATTTTACGTTGCGCACTATGTCCATGCGCTCTTCCAGAGGGATGAACACCTCTTTTTTCTTGTGGCTGCCGTCGGGGTGTATGCCCACGACGAGTTTGTCGCAGTATTTTTTTGCGTTCCTGAGCAGGTTGAGGTGCCCCACGTGGAACAGGTCGAACGTGCCCGTGAGGTAGCCCACCTTTATCTGCGGTCTGTCGTTGAGTTCGTTGTTTTTAAGCTTATACTCCATGCTTTCCAGCGCGAAAGCGGAGGGATCCGCATGATAGGAGGCAAGCACGCGCGCATACGTCTTTTCGTAGTCGGGTATGCACACCTCCTCCCTGTCCGTCATTGCGGAAACGAACGTGCCGGCAAGCGAAACGAGGCGCGCCTCTTCTTCGGCGGACGGTGCGCCGCCGTGGAACGCCGTGCCGCCGATATAGCCCGGGGCGATATCGAGTATCCTGTTGGAAAAACCGTCGTGCGCGAGCTCCGCGTTGACCGCCTCGATAAACTTTACCAGCGCGCCTTTGGTGGCGGAATATACGCCGTACAGCGGCGAAGCCGCCATGCCGGCAATGCTGGTTATCACGGCGCAATAAAAATCTTCCGCCGAGGCGAGCCTGCCGTAATAGCCGCGTATCAGTTTTATCGCGGAAACGCAGTTTACGGAAAAGTTCTTTTCGATTTCCTCCGGGGTGAACGTTGCAAATCTGCTCAGCCTGCCTATGCCGGCGGAAAACACCAGCGTGTCTATATCCAGGCCGCAGAGTTTTTCGGCGCCGCCCTTGGAAAGGTCTGCCTCGATAAATTCCGCGCCGTCCGTCCATGCGGCCGGCTGAGGAGCGGCAACGTCCGCGATATACAGCTTTTTGTGTGGCGCGCGCCGCCTTATTTCCGCCGCAATGCGGCCGCCTATGCCGCCGGCACCCACGACGAGCGCCGCTTTGTTTTCCTTTATCTCTCCCATAAAACACCTTCCGCCGCTTTTGCGCGCGTGCGCGCATATAACGACGCTTATTATTTTACCACGTTTTAATGTTTTTGGCAATATAATAGACCGCAAAAAAAAACGAGGCGGCGGCACTTACCGTGCCGCCGCTTTTGCCTGCAAAAATCATCTCCTGCCGGTGCGGTTATAGCTGCGCGCTATTTTGAGCTTGCTTGCCGCGCGCGCCAGCTGCGCCTGCGCGGCGTTATATTCCAGCCTGCTGCGCCTTTGCAGAATGGCCTCCTTTGCCTCCGCTATCTCGCGTTCGGCGCGCTCTTCGTCTATCTCTTCCGGGCGGAGTATGCTGTCGGCAAGCACCATCACGTCGTTTGCCTCCACCTTCATTATCCCGGAGGAGACGGCGACCTCCTGCATCTCTTGCCCGGGGACGCGGAACTGCAGTTTGCCGGGCACGAGCGCCGTTATGGTGTTGGCGTGCCCCGAGAGCACGCCGTACTGCCCGTCCACGGCGGGTATGACGAGGCTTTCGCACTCGCCCTCGTAAAAGGTGCGGTTGGCGCTTAAAAGATGTACCGTAAAAGTGTTCATAAGTCTGCCCTTGCCGCGGAAAAACGCGGCGCGTTTTTATAAAGGCCCGCACATATGCGGCATTTATTGCGGTTTTTGCGGGGCGAAAAGCTTACTCCTTGGCAAGCTCTTCCGCCTTTCTTACCACGTCTTCCACGGTGCCGACGTTATAAAAAGCCGCCTCCGGATACTTGTCCATCTCGCCGTCGATTATCGCCTTGAAGCCGCGCACCGTCTCCTTCATGGGCACGTACACGCCCTTGACGCCGGTGAACTTTTCGGCGACGTGGAAGGGCTGCGAAAGGAACCTCTGTATCTTGCGCGCGCGGTAGACGGTCAGCTTGTCCTCTTCGCCCAGCTCGTCCATGCCGAGGATGGCGATTATGTCCTGCAATTCGTTGTATTTTTCCAGCGTTTCCTGCACTTTTCGCGCCGTTTCGTAATGCTCTTTGCCCACTATCTCGGGTTCGAGTATGCGCGACGAAGATTCCAGCGGATCCACCGCGGGATAGATGCCCTGTTCGGCTATCTTGCGGCTTAAAACGGTGGTGGCGTCCAGATGCGCGAACGTGGTAGCGGGGGCGGGATCGGTGAGGTCGTCCGCGGGGACGTAGACCGCCTGCACGGACGTTACCGAGCCGCTGCGGGTAGAGGCTATGCGCTCCTGCAGTTCGCCCATCTCGCTGGCGAGCGTGGGCTGGTAGCCCACCGCCGAGGGCATGCGCCCGAGCAGGGTGGAGACCTCGCTGCCCGCCTGCACGAAGCGGAATATGTTATCGATGAACAGCAGCACGTCCTTGTGCTCCTTGTCGCGGAAGTATTCCGCCATGGTAAGCCCCGTGAGCGCCACGCGCATGCGCACGCCGGGGGCCTCGTTCATCTGCCCGAACACGAGCGCCGTCTTTTCGCCCACGCCGCTGGCCTGCATCTCGCGCCAGAGGTCGTTGCCCTCGCGCGAGCGTTCGCCCACGCCGGTGAACACCGAATAGCCGCCGTGCTCCATGGCGACGTTGTGTATCAGCTCCTGTATGAGCACCGTTTTGCCCACGCCGGCGCCGCCGAACAGGCCTATCTTGCCGCCCTTGGCGTAAGGTTCCATCAGGTCGATGACCTTGATGCCCGTTTCAAGCACCTGCGCAACGGGGCTCTGCTCCTCGAACGAGGGGGCGTGGCGGTGAATGGGCCAGCTCTCCTCCGCCTCGGGGGCGGGCTTGCCGTCTATCGGATCGCCGAGCACGTTGAACATCCTGCCCAGCGTACATTCGCCCACGGGCACGTTTATCACGTCGCCGGTGGCGTAGACTTCGGTCCCGCGCGAAAGGCCCTCGCACGCGCCGAGCATTATGCAGCGCACGGTGTCGCCCGCCATCTGGCGGGAGACCTCCATGACCAGCCGCCTGCCGTCCTTTTCGCAATAAAGCGCGTCCTTTATTTTGGGCAGCTCGCCCTCGAACCGCACGTCGGTAACGGGACCGGAAATATGAACTATTCTACCCTTATTCACTTAAAGCCTCTCCTTTGTTATTGAGCTGAGCGCGGGCGCCCGCCGCAACTTCGGTTATCTCCTGCGTTATTGCCGCCTGGCGCATCCTGTTATACTGGACGGAAAGCTCGGATATGAGCTTTTCCGCGTTGTCGTTGGCGGCCTTCATTGCCGTCATGCGGGCGTGCTGTTCGCTGCAGAAACTGTCCACGAGCGCGCTGTAAATGAAGCCCGCGATGTAGCTGCGCATTATATTTTCGAGCACCACCTCCACGGAGGGGGTGTATTCGAAGGGCGAACGCACCGGCTCTTCCACCGTGGTGGTGGCAAATTCCTTGCGGTGGAAGGGGAGTATCCTGGTGAGCATCGCCTCGTCCGACATGCCGCGCATGTCGGTGTACGCGACGTATATCTTGGTGAACAGCCCCTTGCCGAAGTCCTCCAGCAGTATCTCGCATATCTCACGCGCGCGGTGCATCGTGGGGTTCTGCGCGGTATATAAAAAGCTCTTTTCCACGTGGATGCCGCGCTGGCTTAAAAGCTGCCTGCCGTATTCGCCGACCACGTACCACTTTATCTCGCAGCCGTAATCCAGCAGCGTCATCGCCTGCTTTATCACGTTGTAGTTATAAGCGCCCGCAAGCCCCTTGTCGCCCGTTATCAGCAGGCAGGCAAAAGTGCCCGTAAGCTTTTCGGCCACGTTCACGGGGTAAAAATAACGGCTCTCCGCGGGCATTTCGCCCTGGCGGAAGATACGCTTTATCTCCTTGCGCAGCGCCTCGAAATAAGGCCTCGTCCTGTCGAGGTCGGCCTTGGCCTTGCGCATCTTGGTGGAGGAGATGAGATACATCGCGTTGGTTATCTTGCGCGTCTCCCTTATGCTGTCTATTCTCTTTTTGATTCCTGAAATGTTGGGCATAGGCCATACCTGCCACGGCTCTTCCGCGCTCCGGGGCACGCCCCCGAAAAGCGGCGGGCGGTTATCTGTTCACGTATTTATCCGCAAAATCTGCGGTTATCCGCGCTATCTCGGTTTTGAGCTCGTCCGAAAGTTTTGCGCCTTTTTTTACTTCCTCGCAGATATCGGGCTGCGCGTCGTCGAAATAATCGAGCAGCTTTTCCTTGAAATCGGGGATATCGTCCGCGGGGACGGCGGTCATGCCGTGCCCGAGCGCCGAGGCGAGCAGGATGACCTGCTGATAGGTCTGCAGCGGCCGCGCCTGCGGCTGGCGGAGGAGCATCATAAGGCTCTTGCCGTAAAACAGCAGCTTTTTGGTGGCGTCGTCCAGATCGGAAGAGAACTGCATGAACACTTCCATCTCCCTGTACTGCGCAAGGTCGAGGCGCAGCGGGCCGGCGGTGGACTTCATCGCCTTGGTCTGGGCGTCGCCGCCCACGCGCGACACCGATATGCCCACGTTTACCGCAGGGCGCTGTCCCGAAAAGAACAGGTCGCTTGCAAGGAAGATCTGGCCGTCGGTTATGGAGATGATATTTGTGGGTATATACGCCGAAATGTCGCCCGCCTGCGTTTCTACTATGGGCAGGGCGGTCATGCTGCCGCCTCCCCTTTCGTCCGAAAGATGGGCGGCGCGCTCTAAAAGGCGGGAGTGCAGATAGAATACGTCGCCGGGGTAAGCTTCGCGCCCGGGCGAGCGCCCGAGCAGCAGCGAGAGCGCGCGGTAAGCCACGGCGTGTTTTGAAAGATCGTCGTAGATTATGAGCACGTCCCTGCCCTTGTTCATGAAGTATTCGCCTATGGCGCAGCCCGAATAGGGCGCAATATATTGCAGCGAATTGCTGTCGCCGGCAAACGAGCCGACTATTATCGTGTAATCCATCGCGCCGTGCTTTTTGAGCATTTCGGCAAGCCGTGCCACCGAACTTGCCTTTTGCCCGACGGCAACGTATATGCAGACGACGCCCTTGCCCTTCTGGTTGAGTATCGTATCCGTGGCGATGGTGGTCTTGCCCGTCTGCCTGTCGCCTATTATCAGCTCGCGCTGGCCGCGGCCTATGGGGAACATGGAGTCGATGGCAAGTATGCCCGTTTCGAGCGGCCTGTTTACCGGCTGCCTGTCGACTATGCCGGGGGCGGGCGTTTCTATGGGCATATATGCGTCGGAAACTATTTCTCCGCCGCCGTCTATGGGCGCGCCGAGCGCGTCCACCACCCTGCCTATCAGCCCTTCGCCCGCGGGCACGCCCGCGGTCTTGCCGGTGCGGTAAACGGAGGAACCTTCCTCCACCTCCCTGTGGTCGCCGAAGAGGATGGCGCCGGCGCCGTCTTCGCCCAGCTCCTGTATCATGCCTTTCAGCCCGCATTCGAACACGACTATCTCGCCGTATTCGGCAAGGTCGAGCCCGCTGACGTGCACGATGCCGTCGCCCACGGAGAGCACCTTGCCCGCTTCGCGCGCGCCGAGCGGCATTTGCCACCCTGATATGGCCGATTTAAGGCTGTCCACCGTTTCGCGCAGCATGGAGGTGACGCCCGCGGACGCGCGGATGTCTTCCTTTAATTTGTTGATGCGCCCCTGCGCGGACCAATCGTAGACGTTGTCGCCGTATTCCAGGCGGAAACCGCCCACGAGCGTCTTGTCTATCACCACCTCTATATCGGGGCGTATGCCGTAAGCCCTTTCCAGAAAGTCCGCCATGCCCCTGCGCTGTTCGTCCGAAGGGGCGTTTACGCAGAATAATTTTGCAACGGGGCGCGCGGCCTGCTTGCGGCGCGGCTTTGCGGTGAACCCGTCGGAAACGTCCTTTATCTGCTCCGCAAGTTTTTCCGCCCCGCCCTTTGCGGACCGGTCGTAAACGTCGCCGCACACTTCCAGGCGGAACCCGCCCACGAGCGCGGGATCGGTTATTATCTCTATCTCCGGGCGGACGCCGTACTTCTTTTCTATAAAGGCGGCGATGCCCGCTTTCTGCTTTTCGTCCGGCGGAGTCACGCAGAAGAGTTTTGCCGTCGGTCTTTTATCTTTCATCTGCCTTGCCCCCGTTCACCGATTTGAGGAACTCGTCGTAAACGGCGCCGTCGCTTTCGGCAGTCCTGCCGCGCTCTATCGCGGCAAGCGCGGCTTCGCCTATAACGTCGGCAACGTCCGCGGCCTCTGCCTTTTCCGCCTTTCCGGCTTCGAACTTTTCGGCAAGGGCGGCGCGCGCCGCACCGGACGCGGCGCCGAGCGATATGTCCTTGTCGGCCGTCTTTAAGTATATGTCGTAAAGGGCGCTGTCGTTTTCGGGCGTGCTGCCCGTAACGAGCAGCTTTTCGGCAGACTTTACGACCATGTCGGCGATCTCCCGGCCGGCGCCCGATATGTAAGCGGCGCGCTCCTCTTCGGAACGTTTGCGCCCCTCGGCGATTATGCCGCGGGCCTCGGTCTCCGCCTGGGCCACGAGCTGCCGCCCGCGAGTCTCCGCCTGGGCGAGCACCTGCTGCCTGTGCGCCTCCAATTCGGCGTCGAGCCCGGCGATGCGCGCCTTGCGCTCCTCCTCCATTTCGGCTATCTCCGCCTTTTTTCTGGCGTGTTCTTCGGCGGCGGCCTTGTATTTTTCCTCGCGCTCGCGCATGAACTTGCGCACGGGCTTGAAGAGCACGAACGTGAGCACCGTGGCGAGGATGACAAAGTTAAATACGTGCAGCAGTATCTGCTGCCAATCTATGTTCAGCGGCAAGCCGGCAAGCATAGTCATGTTCATTCACCTCCTCCGCGAAAGGACGCGGTACGCCGCGGTTTACAGTACGAATATCAGCAGTATGGCGACTATCAGCGCGTAAATTACGACCGTTTCGATGAACACGAGGCCGAGCATCATCGTGGAGCGGATATTGCCCGAAGCTTCCGGCTGGCGGGCTATACCCTCCGAAGCCTTTGCTATGGCAAGGCCCATTGCTATCGCGCCGCCGAGTGCGGCAAGGCCTATCGCTATGCCGGCAGCCATTGCCTTGGAGCCGGTGGCGTCCGCTTCGGCGGCGCCTTCGCCCTCTTCGGCGAGCATGGCGATACCGTCGTCCTCCGCCTGAACGGCGGCGACCGTTTCGGTCTGAGTTTCGGCCGCGTGAACGGCGTTACCGCCGAACGCCGCGCCGAGCGCGACGCACACGACGAGCGCCATTACGGCTGCTGCTGCAAATGCAACGATGTTCTTTGCGAGTTTCATAAGATTCCTCCGTATTGAACCGTAAAAATTTTATTTCCGTTTACGCGGCGGTTCGGGCCGCGGCTTTTGCCTTGTTCTTCTTTTCCGCAGCGCGGCCGTGCGCGTGCGGTTCGGTCACCTCGCCGAAGTACGTAGCCGTGAGCACGACGAGGACGTAAGTCTGTATGAGCGCGTGCAACAGCGTGAACAGCACGCCCACCACCACGGGCAGCACTATGCTGAGCGAGATCGAGTAATAGACCAGCTCGGTGACCAGCAGGCCGGAGAGCAGCGCGCCGAAAAGACGGAAGCTCATCGATATGGGCAGCGAAAATTCCTTTAACGCGCGCCCGAGGCCGCGGGGGCCGCACTTTACCATGCCGCCGAAGAGTATCACGAGGTAACTCATGCAGCCCATGGCTATCGCGGCGTTTATGTCCGAAAGGGGCGCGGGCAGCGAAACGGGATGGCCGCTTACCGACACCGCCTGAACGCCGAGCAGTTCGAACAGCGTGCCTATGCAGATATAACAGCCGGCGCTGAATATGTAACAGCCCAGAAAGCCGTTGGAATGGGGGCTGTTGCTGCGCGCCATGTCGTCGAAAAAGCCCACGAGCCTTTCTATGACGAGCTGGAATTTGCCGGGCACCTCCTTAAAGCGGGGGACGGCGAACACGCGCACGCACACGGCGAAAATTATGAGTATCGCCGAAACGACCAGCGCGGAGACCGCCGAGGGGTTGACCTCCCAGCCGAACAGGCTTATCTTTTTTTCTTCGTGCATGACCGCGTCGGTCAGCTCTTCGGATACCGTTCCCGCGCGGGGCGAGGAGCCTATCACGAAAACGAGCACGAGCAGCGCCACGAGCAGCGCGCCCACGGCGGCGACGGCGATCGCCTTTTTGTTGACGGATCTTTTAACAGTCTTCATATTTCACCGTAGTTTTTGCGGCGGCAGCCGCATATGTTACAAAACAAAAGAAAACGCCGCAAGCGGCGCAAAACACCGCGGCGGCGTCAGTTACACGGCGCAAAAGCGCCTGTCCCCGGCATCGGCCGCGGAACGCCGCTCTCATCACCTGTCCGCCGTGCGGCGGACGTTTCCCCCTTTCTCCCTTTTAATATTTTACGACAAACGTTTATCGGTTGTCAAACGTTAGCCGCACGTTTGCGTCAATTTGTTATCGCATTATTATAATATGATAAAGTTCCGGCGCCGCCGCGGGCAAAGGGGTTTTACGCGCTATTTTATCACTTCGGCTATAACGCCGCCGCCCAGGCACGCCTCTTCGTCGTATAAAACGGCGTATTGCCCTTCGGTAACGGCGCGCTGCGGCCGGGCGAACTCTATCTCCATTCTGTCGCCTTCGATTTTTACGCACACCTCCTGTTCGGGCTGGCGGTAGCGAAATTTTGCCGTGCAGCGGAACCTGCCCGAAGGCGGTTCGAAGCCGATGAAGTTGAGCCCCTCCGCCACGCACGCGCGGGAATAAAGAGGGGATTCGTCCCCGTGCGACACCCACAGCACGTTGCGTCCGAGGTCTTTTTTGACCACGAACCATCTGCCCTCTTCGCCGTGCACGCCGCCTATGCCCAGCCCCTTGCGCTGGCCGAGGGTATAGTACATCAGCCCCTCGTGCCTGCCGACGACCTCGCCGGAGAGCGCGCGTATCTCGCCGGGCTGCGCGGGCAGGTAGCCCTTTAAGAAGTTGCGGAAATTGCGCTCGCCGATAAAGCAGATGCCCGTGCTGTCCCGCTTTTTGGCGTTGGCAAGCCCGTTCTCCTCCGCGATCCTGCGCACCTCCGGCTTGGTGAGCCCCGCAAGCGGGAACTCCACGCCGTCCAGCTGCTCCTCGCGCACCTGATTTAAGAAGTACGTCTGGTCTTTGCCGGCGTCCTTTGCTTTGAGCAGCCTGTTGCGCCCGCCGCGGTGCTCTATGCCGCAGTAATGCCCCGTGGCTATCACGTCGGCGCCCATGGAAAGGGCGTACTGCCTGAACGGCCCGAACTTTATTTCGCGGTTGCACAGCACGTCGGGATTGGGCGTGCGGCCGGCGCGGTATTCGTCAAGGAAGTTCTCGAACACCCGCTCGTAATACTCTTTTGCAAAATTGACGCTGTAATATGGCACGTCCAACGCCGCGCACACGCGCTTTACGTCGGCAAAGTCCTCCTCTGCCGAGCAGGCGCCGTTTGCGTCGGTCTCCTCCCAATTGAGCATAAACAGCCCTATCACGTTGTAGCCGCGTTCTTTAAGCAGCAGCGCCGCAACGGAGCTGTCCACCCCTCCGCTGAGGCCCACCACGGCAGTCTTTTTCATGCTTTACCTCTTTGAGTAACGGGCGGCGCGCCGCCCTTACCGCATAAAAATTATAACATAAACAAAAGTGATTGCAAAATATAACGCGGGGTGTTATAATATTTTTACGTTCGTTTGCGGAGGTGAACGATGGATATGCCGTCGGACGTATATATGCTGCTTTCGCTGGCAAACACAAAACTGCGCGACGTTTACCCTTCGCCGCAGGATATGTGCGCCGACCTCGGCTGGGACGAGGACGAACTTTTTTGCCGCCTTTCGGAGGCGGGCTATCGCTACGACGGCGGACGAAACGCCTTCGTCGCGGGCTGAACTGCCTGTAGTGCAGCTGGATAACACGTCAGACTCCGACTCTGGAGACCCGCGGTTCGAATCCGCGCAGGCAGACCAAAACGGCTTTCCCCTTGCGGGAGGGCCGTTTTTTTGCGGGAAAAGGGGCGGGTGAGCGATAGTGTCGTGCATTTCAGCGCGCGGCGTGCTATAATGGCGGCGTAAAGGGAGGTGTTTTTGTGAAACTTTGCGAAAAACTTACGCAGCTGCGAAAGCTGCACGGACTCACTCAGGACGAGCTTGCGGCAAAACTGTTCGTCACCCGCACCGCCGTTTCCAAATGGGAAAACGACAAGGGCTATCCCGGCATAGACAGCCTTAAACTGCTCTCGCAGGTGTACGGCGTGAGCATAGACGAGCTGATATCGGAGGAGGACGTCGCCTCGGCGCAGAGCGCAAAGAAGAGGCGCACGCGCATATTCTATTGGTGCGCCGCAGGCTGCCTGGCGCTGGCGGCCGCGTTTGCGTTGGCGACGGCGCTCTCCCGGGTGCCGTGGCTCACCGTCCCCTCGGTAGCGTTCGCGACGGCTTACGTCGTGCTCGGCCTCCTTTCAAAGCCCCCGCTCTCCGGCCTGCCGCGCGCCGACCGCGTACGCCACATCGTTTCGCGCGTTGCCGCGGTCGTTATAGTGCTTGCGGTGCTGGTAATGACGCTCGTGCAGCAGTTCGCCGGCTGACGGCGCGGCGACGCGCCCGCAAAATAAAGCGCCCGCGCGGCAAAGCCGCGCGGGCGCTTGTTCTTTTTTAATGAGCACAACAATGAAATGCGACGCAATCCCGCTCATTTAACCCTCGGAGATGCGAGCAGTTCGCGGCGCGCGAGGAAAACTTGAAGGAGCTTACTTAAACGTAAGTGACCGAGGAGTGCGCAAGCGCGACACCGTATTGCGACGCAACCCATAACATTACACCTTTGAAGAAGCAAGCAGAACGAGGAGCCGGCGGAAGGTTTGAGGGAGTGTACACAGACGTACATGACCGAAAACACCCGTAACGGCGACAATGTTATGCGCCGCTTATTCAAAGGAAAGCGGCGCAACAAGTATGTTGAAATCAGGCAGGGCGCTTAGCCTTCTTTTTCCGCAGCTCCGCCTCTATATCCCTGCACGCCTCGGCAAGCTCTTCCTCGCTTTCGGCCACCTCAACCCCGTCGAGGATATTCTGCAGACGGTATTCCTTGTTGAGGTATCTTATCGTCTGGAAGCCTATTACGGCGGTGAGCGTGCCGTTGGTGAGCCCCTGCACCGAGCTGTCCACTATGGCGGCTATCGCCGAACCGAGGATGGGTATGCCGCGCGCGGCGTCGCCCACCGTTCTGACTATGCCGTTGCCTATGTGCAGCGAGCCCAGGCCGTAAGATATGAGCGAATTGCGCACCACGGCGCCGAAGATCTTTATCAGCTTTGCGTCCGACGGGCGGAAGCCGTATAAAAAGACAAGGTCTTTGATGAGCTGCAGGTTAACCACCGCGACGAGCAGCGCGTCCGTGCGCGAGCTCTGCGAAACGGCGGAGTACGCCGCCGACTTTAACGCGTAGCGGAATATGTAGTCCTTTGCCGTCTTTTTTACCCTGCCGGCATACATGGCGGTAAGGGCGCGCTTGATACCCTCGTCGTCGTTTGCCGCAAGGACTGCCGAAAGTTCGCCCAGCACGGCGTCGTCGTACCAGCCGACTATCTCCACGCGCGTGCCCAGATCGACCATTCGCGCGGCAATATCCCTGCGCAAACGCCTGTTGTGACGCTTTGCCGCCGCGGCGTTCGCGGCGTTTACTTCCGTGCGGAAATAGCCGAGGCGGCAGATCTTTGCAAGCGGGATCACGTAAAACAGCGCGAACAGCAGCACGGAGACGCCCGCGGCAACGTAACCCGCCGTTTCGTTTATCTCCCAGAGCCTGAGCGTTATGGAGAGCAGGCACCACACGAACAGCAGTGCCACCGCCCCCGCCGCCACCCACAGCACGGCGCGCGCGTTGCGCGTGTTGCGCGCCTTTACGTATTTTTCTTCGTACTCGTATATGGTGAGTTTTTCTTCCGTCTTTTTGTTTTTCATAAGCTTCCGTAAGCCGCCGCAAAAGCCTTTTGCGGGCACATATGTACGCGCCGATGCGGCGGCGTTATAAATTTATCGTAAATTTGTAAAGCTCGCTCTTGGCGACGCCCCTGTCCTTTGCGGCGCGCTTTACCGCCTCCTTTTTGTCCAATCCCTGCGCCATATAGTGCCTTATGTGCTCCTCTTCCGAAAGGGCGCACAGCTCGCTTTCGCGCCGTTCGGCGCCGCCGACTATCAGCACGTATTCCCCCCTCTTTTCGCCTTCGAGCCCGGCGGAGAGGGAAAAGCGCACCGTTTCTTCGTGCAGTTTGGTTATCTCGCGCACGGCGCAGGCGGGGCGTTCGCCGAACACGGCGTACATGTCGGCTACGTATCTGTCCACGTCCTGCGGGGCGGCGTGAAAGACGAGCGTGAGATCGAGCGCGGCGTACCTTTCGAGCAGCCGCCGCCTTTCGCCCTGCCTGTCGGGCAGAAAGCCAAGAAAAGCGAACCTGTCCGCGGGCATCGCGGAGAGCACGAGCGCGGAGAGCGCGGCGTTTGCGCCGGGCACCACGGTGTAAGGCACGCCCGCGGCGGCAAGCTCCCTGCATACGGTGCCGCCCGGATCGGAGATGACGGGCATGCCGGCATCGGACACGACGGCGACCTGCCTGCCCTCCGCGGCGGCCGCGATCATCTTTTCCGCGGCGGAACGCTCGTTGAACTTATGGCAGGCGACGAGCGGCTTTTTTATTTCGTAAGCGTTGAGCAGCTTTAACGAACGGCGGGTGTCCTCGCAGAATATCACGTCCGCCGAGCGCAGCACTTCGAGCGCGCGCAGCGTTACGTCCTTTAAGTTGCCTATCGGCGTTGCGACGAAATATATCACTCCTGTTTCTCCGTTTTTGTTTGATGATCGGGGCATATATGCGGGCGTATCCCGCCGCGGCAGTTAATTTACGGCAAAGGGAAGCACCTCGCACCCTTCCTTTCCGCCCTTGCACCCCTCCGCCAGGACGAGGTAGGGCCTGCCGCCGGGCGTGCCGCAAACGAATTGCAGGCGCTTGGGCTCTATCCCGCGCGACTTCATGCCGAAAACGAGTTCCGCCGTGCGGTCGGCGCGGTTGACTATCGCCAGCCTGCCCCCGAATTTAAGGGTGCGCGCGGCGACGTCCAGGATCTCGCCGAGCGTTATCGTTATCTCCTTGCGGCAGACGGCCTTTTCGTAGACGGCGTTTTCGAACCCGCCCCGTTCGTAGGGCGGATTGCACAGCACCAGCGAGAACCTGCCGTTGCGCTCCGCGCCGATGTCCTGCACCCGCACGCACTCCGCCGTTACGTTGGTAAATCCGTTATAAGCCACGGTGCGCGCGCTCATGTCGGAGAGGGCGGGCTGCATTTCGTAAAGGGTGACGCTGCCGACGTGCGGATTGAGGCACAGAAAATGCAGCCCCACTATGCCGCTGCCGGCGCAGAAGTCGGCAACGACGTCGTTCTTTTTGCCCTTTACGAACCGCGAGAGCAGCACGCTGTCGGACGTGAAGCGATAGAGCGAGGCGTTTTGTATTATCTTTTTATCCCCGTAAAGTTCTTCGCAGACTTCGCCGGGGAGCAACTTTGGCATCTTCATATTTTACCGCGTCAAAGAAAAAAGGCGGAACGCACGTTCCGCCTCCTCTTGCCGAAAAGATCATTCGGCGGCCTTGATGGCGCCGGTGGGGCAGCCGTCTTCGCAAGCGCCGCAATCGATGCAAGCGTCGGGATCAACGACATACTTGCCGTCGCCTTCGGAAATCGCAGATACGGGGCAAACGGCAGCGCAAGCGCCGCACGAAATGCATTCATCGGAAATAACGTGTGCCATGGTCTAACCTCCGTTTTTGTCTTTGAGTAGATTTATTATATCACACGCCCCCTGCAAAGTAAAGGGGAACGCGCAATTTTTTATGCGGGAAAATTTGTTTTTTGCCGCCGGGCGCGGCTCAGTCCTCCTCTTCCGCCGCGTCTTCGCGCTCGCCGCGCTTTTCCGCTTTGCGCCTGAAGCGCAGCTGCTCCACGGGGAAATCCTTGTAGGCGGCGCCGTCGTCCGTTTCTATGCGCACCTTGACTTCCATTTTAAGCATGTTCACGTTGACGACCGTGCCCGCGCCGTCGGGCGTGCCCACCTCGCTGCCCATCTTGGGCATCTTTTTGCAGGCTTCGGCATAGTAGTCGTTTTCGTATGCAAGGCAGCACATCAGCCTGCCGCACAGGCCGGAGATCTTGCCGGGATTGAGCGAAAGCCCCTGGTTTTTTGCCATTTTGATGGACACCTTTTTGAAGTCGGGCATGCAGCCGGAGCAGCAGCACTCCCTGCCGCACGGCCCGAACCCGCCCAAAAGCTTTGCCTCGTCGCGCACGCCTATCTGCCGCAGCTCTATGCGCATGCGGAACGCCGAGGAGAGGTCTTTTACCAGCTCGCGGAAGTCCACCCTGCCCTCCGCCGTGAAATAGAATATCACTTTGGTGCCGTCGAAGGTGAATTCGCAGTCCACCAGCTTCATGTCCAGCCCGCGGGCGGCTATCTTTTCCTCAGCCGTCTTTAACGCGGGGCCGCGCCTTTCGCGGTTGCGGCGGATGTTCTCTTCGTCCTTTTCGGTGGCGGCGCGCAGCACCGGTTTGAGGGGCGCCGTAAGCTCTTCGTCGGGCACCTCCCTGCAGGGCATGCACACGGTGGCGTACTCCGCCCCGCGCGACGTTTCCACTATTACGCCCTGCCCCTCGGCAAACTCGCCCTCGCCGGGCGCAAAGTAATAAAGTTTGCCGTACTGCTTGAATTTTACTCCCACTATTTTTGCCATTTTTTATTCTCCTCTATCATTTCTGTGAGCACGCCGTATAACAGCGCGGGAAAGTATGCGTTGAATCTGAGATCGCGCAGGGCGGAAGACAGCTTTTCCGCGCCGAGCAAAAGCGCCGGCAGCCGCCACAAAAGGGCGAGTCTGCGCATGTCGGCGTCGCCCGCGCCCGAAGCGTGCGCCCTTGCCGCGCCGCAGCACAGCCGCTGCATCTCCGCCACTATCTGCCTCTTGTGCCCGGAGTCGCCGTACCTGAGCGAAAGCACGCCCGCCCCGCCGAAGTCGCGCACGGACAGCAGCTCCACGGCGGCGGAATGCACCCCGGCAAACTCTCCGCCGGCAAGCGCCGCCGCGGCGCCGTACACCCCGCCGCAGCTTGCGGCGGCCGCGCGGTTGAACTGCCCGCCCGGGAAATTGCGCTCGAGCGCGGCGAATATCTCCTCCTCCGTAAAGGGGGCTATCTCCAGCAGGCGCACGCGCGAAAGTATGGTGGGCAGCACGGGCGAAAGAGAGGCGGCGCCCAGGATGAAGCTCACCCCTTCGGGCGGCTCTTCGATGACTTTTAGCAGTTTGTTCTGCACCACGGCGGAACACTCGTCGAAGCCGCTTATAACGTACAGTTTCTTATCGCCGGCAACGGGGCGCATGGCGCAGTCCTCGACGAGCGCGGCGGCGGCTTCGGCGTTGAACTTTTTGCCCTCTTCGGGCAACAGCTTGCAGTCGGGGTAAGCGCCGCGCGCTATCTGCCCGCCGCGCGCGTCGTCCTCGGCAAAGCCGAAAAAGCGCAGCGCAAAAACTACGAGCGCGCGCCGCAGGTTGACGCCGTCTTCGAAGGAGAGCATGTAGGCGTGCGCCAGCCTGCCCGCCTCCGCCTCGCGGCAGAATATCCTGTATGCGGTTGTATTCTTTATAAGTTTGTCCATAGCCGCACCTCGGAGCGCAACGTAAGGGCCGTCCCGCCCCGTTTCAGATGATCCCGCGCCGTTTGAGCAGCGAATATATCCCTTCCGCGGTGCGGAACTTGCTGCCGCCGCACTCCACCTTTACTATCCTTTCGGGATAGCTTGCGGCAAGCTTTAAGTAACCTTGGTAGACCTTGCGGTGGAAGTCAAGCCCCAGCTGCTCCATCCTGTCGTCCTCGTCGGCGCCGTGCTTGCGCCTGAAAGCCGCCTCGGGCGAGATATCCAGAAAGAGCGTGACGTCCGGCGTGAAATCGCGCATGGCGAAGCCGTTTATGTCCGCAATGAAGTCCGCGCCCAGCCCGCGGGCGTAGCCCTGGTAGGCGAGCGAGGAATCGACGTACCTGTCGCACAGCACCAGCATGCCCGCCCGGAGCGCCGGCTGCACCTTTTCGCGCAAGTGCTGAGCGCGCGCCGCCGCGTACAGGAGCGCCTCGCACTCGTCGCACATGGCGGAATTTTTGCCGTTGAGTATCACCGCGCGGATCTGTTCGGCAATGTCGCTGCCGCCCGGTTCGCGCGTTACCATATGCGGGACGCCTTCTGTTTTGAGTCTTTCGGAGAGCAGCCTTATCTGCGTGCTCTTGCCCGAGCCTTCGCAGCCCTCGAAAGTTACGAACTTACCCTTCATTCTTTATCACCACCCGTATCTTTCCTTCTTCAAGCCCGAACGCACGCCCGGCTTTAAGCGCCCTTACCGTCTCGGCGGTGACGATTTCCCCCGCCGCCGCCAACGGTATGCACGGGGGCGTGAGCCCCACGTTGCGCGCCGCCATCCTGCCCACCGCCTCTTCGGGCGCGACGGCCTCGCTCGGGCGGGAGAGCGCGTAAAGATAGCTGTAAGTGCGCACCGGCACGGGAAGCTTGCCCGCGGGCACGAAAGTGCCGCGCACCCCGCGCGATTGCAGGATCTTGGTAAGCCGCCTGCCCAGCGCGTTCAACGCGCCCGTCGCAGTGCAGGCCGAGATATAAAACACGACGTATCTGCCGTCGGCAAATTCGGCATATATGCCGCTCTTTTCCAATTTTTGGGCGACGACGCGCGCGTCCGCGGTGAACGCAGCGCAGTCCAGACACAGTTTTGTCCAATCCGCCGAGCGGTAAAACCGGAGGTCGGGGAACTTTTCTTTGAACCGCTCTGCCGCCAGCTTTGCGCGGGAGATATCCTCCGGATGGGCGTCGAGATATTTATAGGCGAACTCCACCGACGCCATCACGGGATAGGAGGGCGACGTGGTGCGGAATATGCCCAGCCCCTGCCGCAGCCCTTCTTCCAATGAAAGGTCGTTTACGAGCACCGCCGCGCCCTGCGTGAGAGCGGGCAGCGTTTTGTGGGCGCCGTCCACCCACGCGTCGGCATAAACGCCCGCGTAGCCCGCCCTTTGGCTTTCGAAGGCGAGGTGTGCGCCGTGAGCGCCGTCCGCAAGCAGCACCTTGCCGCAGGCGTGCATCGCCTCGGCATACTTTTCCAGCGGCGCGATATTGCCGTAATAATCGGGCGAAACGGCTATCATGCCTATTATGTCGTCGTCGTTCGCGGCAAGCTCCGCCACCTCGTCGCCGTCGGGCGGGAGCAGCACTCCGTCGCGCTCTTCGCCCTGCACTATAACGGGCTCTATGCCCAAAAGGCGGCAGGCGTTCCACACGCTGACGTGGCTGTTGCGGGGGACTATCAGCTTGCCTCCCCTGTCCTTTACGGCATACAGCATGGCGAGTATGCCGCTCGTGGAGCCGTCCGTGGTGATGAACGCGCGCTTTGCGCCGCAGATCATGGCTATGTCCGCCTGCGCTTCCGCGATGGGCCCCTCCGGCGAGGCGAGGTCGTCCGTGTAAGAAAGCTCGGTCACGTCCTCGGCGCAGACGCCGAGCACGCCGGCAAGCGCGCCGCCGCCTTTGTGCCCGGGCGTGTGAAAGCTGACGTGCCCGCGCCCCGATCTTATGCTTTTAAGTATGCGGCATTCCTTCATTGGCATATCTCCGCGGTCTTTCGTGTGCGGTGCGGAGCCGGGTAAAAACAACAGCGGGCCTGCGGCCCGCTGAGCTACTTTTAAGACGGCAAAAACGCACCCTCTATAATTTTAACACAATTACGCCGCCAACGCAATATTCCCGCGGCAATATTCCGCAACAATTTTTGGAAAGCCCGCCTCTGCGGGCATGCGGGGGCGTGCCGGAGGGATAACTTTGCGCAAAACGGGGAAATTGCGGTATATATCCCCCATTCAATCCCCCCTGTTGCCGTTTCCCTGCGGGAGCCTCGGCAAGGGGGGCAAGAGTAAGATTTTTCGTGAACGCCGCCCGCCTGACATTTGGCAAGCAGACCGACATATAAGTGCGCAAGCGCGACGCCGTATTGCGACGCATATACGAGGGAAAGCGGCTAAAAAAGAATGTTGCTTACTTTTTAGGTTTCATGGTCGGGAACAGTATCACGTCCCTTATGGTGGGGCTGTCGGTGAGCAGCATGACCAGCCTGTCCACGCCCATGCCGAGGCCGCCCGTGGGGGGAAGGCCGTATTCGAGCGCGGCTACGAAGTCCTCGTCCACCTGCGCGTTGCAGCCCGGTTCCTGCGCGCGCTTTTCCCTTACCTGTTTTACGAACCTCTCCCTCTGGTCGATGGGATCGTTCAGCTCGGAAAAGGCGTTGCCGAATTCCTTTGCGCAGATGAAATATTCGAATCTTTCGGTAAACGCGGGATCGGAGGGCTTACGCTTTGCAAGGGGCGAATTTTCCACGGGATAATCGTAGATTATCGTGGGCTGGATAAGCTTATCCTCGACAAAGGCTTCGAACAGCGCGATAAGCACGTGGCCTTTGGTTGCCCTTTCGCCCTCTTCCGGCTCCGTGCCCAGCTTTTTAGCACATTCGCGCGCGGCCGCGTCGTCCGCCCATTCGTCGTAGTCGGCGCCGCAGTATTTTTTTACCGCCTCCTTCATGCTCAGGCGCGTCCACGGGGCGCCCATGTCTATTTCGGTGCCCTGATAAACTATCCTGTCGCTGCCGCATACGTTGCGGGCAATGGTGCGGTACATATCCTCGATGAGGTCCATCATGCCCTTATAATCGGTGTACGCCTGATACATCTCCACCGAAGTGAACTCGGGGTTGTGGAAGGCGTCCATGCCCTCGTTGCGGAAGATGCGCCCCACCTCGTAAACGCGTTCCAGCCCGCCCACTATGAGGCGCTTTAAGTAGAGCTCCGTTTCGATGCGCAGGTACATGTCTATGTCCAGCGAATTGTGGTGAGTTTTGAAGGGGCGCGCCGCCGCGCCTATCTCCAGCGTGGTCAGAACGGGGGTGTCCACCTCGAGATAGCCGAGGCCGTCGAGATAACTGCGGATCTCGCGGATTATCTGCGAACGCTTTACGAACGTGGAGCGGACCTCGGGATTGACTATGAGGTCGAGGTCGCGCTGGCGGTATTTGAGGTCTACGTTGGTGAGGCCGTGCTGCTTTTCGGGCAGGGGGCGGAGAGCTTTGGAGAGCATCTCTATATGCGTGCAGTGCACGGATATCTCGCCCGTCTGCGTTTTGAACACGAAGCCCTTTACGCCCACGATGTCGCCTATGTCGTAGTCCTTTTTATAGGACATATAATCTTCTTCGCCGACGTCGTCGCGTTTTACGTATATCTGGATGAGCCCGTCGCGGTCGGCAACGTGCGAAAACGAGGCCTTGCCCATTATGCGGCGGCTCATAAGCCGGCCGGCAACGGAGACCTCTTTGCCTTCGAACTTTTCGAACTCCGCCTTTATCTGCGCGGAATCTGCCGTTACGTCGTATTTTACCTTTTCGTAAGGGTTCTTGCCCTCGGCAACGAGTTTGGCAAGCTTTTCCCTGCGTATGCGCGCCTGTTCGGCAAGGCGCTCGGTTTCCTCCTCTTCGGTGAGGGGCGCGTTGTTGATTTCGTCCATGTTCCCTCCCGGGCGTCGCTTAAAGCCCGCCGCAGTTTATTCTATCGCAAGTATCCTGAGTTTGTAAGAAGAGCCGTCGGGGCAGGCAACGGAAACGACGTCGCCCACCTTGCGGCGCATGAGCGCGGCGCCCACGGGAGATTCGCCCGATATGCGGCCGTTTATCACGTCCACGTCGGTAACGCTGGCGATGGTGTAAGTTTCCACGTCGCCGAATTCTTCGTCCTTTACCGTGACTTTGCTCTCGAGGTGGACGTAGGAATTATCCTTGATCTCGGCGATTATCTCGGCGTTCTTTATCTGGTAGGTGAGCTCCTCTATCTTGCCCTCGTTGGAGCGCTGCTCCTCCCTTGCCGCGTCGTATTCGGCGTTCTCCGAAAGGTCGCCGTGGCTGCGCGCCTCGGCGATGCGGTCGATTATCTCCTGCCTTTTGACCTTTACGAGATAATCGAGCTCGTTTTTAAGGTCGTCGTAATTCTTTTGCGTCATCTTAAAGATCTGATCTGCCATTTTATATTCTCCCCGACGGCCGCGTAAGGCAGCCGCCAATGACTTTTTAAGGTAATTATAAAATCCGAGCGCGCCGTCTTTGCGGTAAGCAGAACAGGGCGCGCACAAACAACAAAAGTGATTCCTTGCACGGAACCACATTTGCACTTTCTATATTATATATCCGCAAACGGCGTTTGTCAAATAATTCCGCACCCGGCGGGCACATTATATATTTTGCCGCGCGCGGAGCGTTTTTACTCTTTAACGGCCGTTTTTTGCCGCCGCCACGAAGTCGGTTATCCGCGCGATGGCCTCGGCAAGCTGCGCCGTGGACGTTGCGTAAGAACAGCGCACGTGCCGTTTGCCCGCCGCGCCGAAGGCGCCGCCGGGAACGACTGCCACCTTTTTTTCGGCAAGCAGGCGGTTGGCAAATTCCTCGCCGTCCATGCCCGTGCCGCCGACGTCGGGGAACACGTAAAACGCGCCCTTGGGGCTGAAACATTTAAGGCCGAGCGAGTTGAACGCGTTCACCATGAACCCGCCGCGCTTTTTATATTCGTCGCGCATCTCCTCCACCGCCGCAAAGCCGTCGGCAAAGCCCTCCGCAAGCGCGGCGTTGGCGGCGTGCTGGCTGACGCGGGGCGCGCACATTATGGCGTATTGGTGTATCTTGAACATTGCGTCGTCTATCTCGGGCGGGGCGCACACGAAGCCCGCGCGCCAGCCCGTCATGGCAAACGCCTTGGAAAAGCCGTTGATGAGCACCGTTCGCCGCGACATATCCCCTATCGAAGCTATCGAAACGTGCCTGCCCGTGTAGGTGAGCTCGGCGTATATCTCGTCCGATATCACCAAAAGGTCGCGCTTTTCTATCTCGGGCACTACGGCTTTAAGCTGTTCGCCCGTCATAACGGCGCCGGTGGGGTTGTTGGGATAGGCGAGGATGATCGCCTTGGTGCGCGGCGTGCACGCCGAAGCGATGAGTTCCGGCGTGACGATAAATTCGTTTTCCGCGCTGCATTCCAACGGCACGGCCTTTCCGCCCGCCATATAAACGAGGGGCGCGTACGAAACGTAGCACGGCGAGGGCACGAGCACCTCGTCGCCGGGATCGCACACGGCGCGCAGCACGAGGTCGATGGCCTCGCTCGCGCCGACGGTGACTATGGTGTGCTCGGGCGAGTACTTTACCGAAAACCGCTCCTCGAGGTATCTGCAGATGTTTTCGCGCAGCTCGGGCAGACCGCGGTTGCCGGTGTATTGCGTATATCCCCGCTTGATCGAGCGCACGGCGGCGTCGCGGATGTTCCACGGCGTAACGAAATCCGGCTCGCCCACGCCCAGGGATATGGCGTCCTTCATCACCGAAACGATATCGAAAAATTTTCTTATGCCGCTCGGTTCCAGCCCGGCGGCACGCCGGTTAACGAAATTCCTCATCTTGCCCGCCTTTACGGCTGAACGCTCAGCCTGCCGCCGCCGTTGTCCTGCATGAGCGCGCCCTCCACCTTATACTTTTTGAGTATGAAGTGCGTGGCGGTGGATATCACGTTTTCGTAAGTGGAGATGCACTCCGAAACGAAGCGCGAAACGGCGCGCAGCGAGGCGCTCTCCACTATCACCGCAAGGTCGTAGGCGCCGCTCATGAGATAGAGGTTCTTCACCTCGGGGTGGGCGGCTATCTCGGCGGCGATCGTGTCGAAGCCGTGCCCGCGCTGGGGCGTTACCTTTACTTCGATTAGCGCCTCCACCCGCTCGCTCTCGGTGAGGTTTTCGTTTACGATGGCGGTGTACTTTACTATCACGCCCGCGCTCTCCAGCTCTGCCACGGCGGCCTTTACTTCCGCCTCGGAAGAGCCCAGCATCGCCGCGACGTTTGCCGCGGACAGGCGCGAATCTTCCGCCAGGATGGAGAGTATGTCGCGTTTGAGTTTATCCATACCTTACCCCCTTTTTATGCAAAGGTTATTTATAATATATTATCGCTTTGCCGCCGAGTTGTCAACAAAAATTTTTTGCGGCGGGCGCGATTGCGTTTACAAACGCGCTTATTTATTATATACTCTTTATAACGACAACGCGGAGGGCGGCGGATGTTCCGGATATGGGGCAGGACAGAGCGCGAACACAAGATAATAAAACAGACCACCTACGAAAGCGCGGCGGCGTTCGAATGGGGCGGGTTTTTCGGCTATCTGAGCGAGATATGCGAGGCGCTGGACGTTGCCACGCCCGTGCTGCTTAAAACGCACATATTCAATTACGCAAAGTTCGGCAGGGTAACCTTTCTGCCCCGCGACTTTACCGAACCCGTGAACTTTGACAAGCTGGTGCTGGAAAACATACTGCGTTGAACGGCGTAAAACACTAAATGCAAACAATGCCCGCGGGGCGCACCTGATGTGCGCCCCGCGGCTTTTTTATTTCAACCCCCGGAACGGGCGGAAGGCGACGAGCGCGTACAGCGCGTACAGCGCGGAAACGAAGCCCGCGCCCAGCGCCGTGCGGAACGCCGTTGCGTCGTAAAAGCACAAAAACAGCAAAAGGTCGAATCCCGAAAAGGCATATACGCCCCCGCATATGCCCAAAACTATCAGAATTATCACGCACGCCGCGGCAGATATCCTCATGCCGCTATCTTGTGCAGTTTTCCGGTTTTTATAGCCCCCGGCGCGGCGGCGTTCACGGTTTTACCGTCGTGCCGTCCGCGGCCGACTGATACATAACCCAATAGCCCTCACCCGCGGGAATGAATCCCGCAAGCCCTTTAAGGCTTTCCGGGCAGGTCTTTGCGGGCACGCCGTAACATATGTAAGCGGGAGCGCCGTCCTCCTCCATCACGCCGAAGACGTAGCTCTTTTTGCCGTAAGTTATGCGCACCCAGCGCGAATCGCTAACCGCGCGTTCGAGGGCGGGCTCGCGCGGCCATTCGCCGAATATGCCCTCTATCTCGTCCTTCAGCCGCGCGAAGAACGCGCCCTCCTGCCCCTGGCGTACGCCGCTATCAGCTTCATCGCCGCGTACTTTTTCCGTTTCCGCCCGTTCATCCTGGCATACAGTGCTTTCATCCTGAATATCATCGCCGTATTCATAGTAGTTATCCTCCGCAAGCGCCTCGTCCTGATATCCGCCGGCGGGCTTTTCCGCGTTTTCCGCCGCACGCACGGCAAGGGGCACCGCCCACGCCATGTCGCCGCAAACGGCTGCCGCAACGGGCTTTACCCCGCCGTTTACGAAGCACACCGCCGCGGCAAAGCCAAAAGAGGTGTCCAGCCCGCTCTCCAGCTCGCCGCCGTCGCCTTCGAAAACTTCGGCGCGGGCGCCGTCCGTGACGGCCGTTACGTACCTGCCGCCCGAAAGCGGGGCAAAATTTATAAGCGTTACCGAAACGCGCAGCAGCCCGCCGAATTTTTCCGCCCGCACCAGCCCCGAAAGCGCGCCGCCGTCGGCGGAAAATCCGCCCGCAACGCCCTTTATCACGGCAATATTTTTGGTATATCCGCCCATAAACGCCTCCCGCGCGGAAACGCGCGCTTTTATTCCGCCGTTAAAACGCGGCCGCCGATTATTATATTATCGCGCCTCGCAATAAATATTTTTAATTTTATAATTGTTTTTTGGCGCAATTTGTCGGCATATATGCCCCGTTCACCGCATAAAATAAAAATTATCGCGCGCGGATAGGTTTTTTTATATTTAATTTAATTGCATTTGAGCCGCGTATGAAGTATAATTATTCCGAAAAATAAATTTTATTTCGCGCCCCGCGGAAGGCGCGGCGCCGCGCCCGCCGCCGCGGGAAAGGAGTTGAAATGGCACTTACGAAGAATAAAAAGATCCTCACCTTTGTGGAAGAGAGCGCCGAACTTACGCAGCCCGATTACATCGTGTGGATAGACGGCAGCTCCAAGCAGCTCGACGAACTGCGGAAAGAGGCCGTGTATTCGGGCGAACTGATAAAGCTGAACGACAGCCTGCTGCCCGACTGCTACCTCCACCGCACCAAGGTAAACGACGTGGCGCGCGTCGAAGACAGGACTTTCATCTGCACCAAAGAGCGCGACGACGCCGGCCCCAACAATTATTGGATGGATCCGAGGCAGGCGCACGAACTCGCCGCGGAGATAGCGCGCGGCTCGATGCGCGGCAGGACTATGTACGTCATCCCCTATTCCATGGGCGTTATAGGTTCGCGCTTTGCCCGCTACGGCATAGAGGTGACCGACTCGATATACGTCGTGCTGAACATGAGCATAATGACGCGCGTGGGCAGGCGCGTGCTCGACGCGATAGGCAGGACGGGCGACTTTGTAAAGGGCCTGCACGCCAAGTGCAACGTGGAAGCCGACAAGAGGTATATCCTGCACTTCCCCGAAGAGAACGAGATAATCTCCGTGAACTCCGCTTACGGCGGCAACGTGCTGCTCGGCAAAAAATGCTTTGCGCTGCGCATAGCTTCTTACCTGGGCAAAAACGAGGACTGGATGGCGGAACACATGCTCATCCTGGGAGTAAAGTTCCCCGACGGCGAAAAGAAATACGTGGCGGCGGCCTTCCCCTCCGCCTGCGGCAAGACCAACCTTGCAATGCTCATCCCGCCCAAACATTATAAGGACAAGGGCTACGACATAGAGTGCGTGGGCGACGACATCGCGTGGATACGCGTGGGCGACGACGGCCGGTTGTGGGCGATGAACCCCGAAAACGGCTTCTTCGGCGTGGCGCCCGGCACCAACGAGCACTCCAACAAAAACGCGCTGGAAACCACCAGGCGCGGCACCATATTCACCAACGTGGCGCTCAACACCGACGACATGACCGTGTGGTGGGAAGGGCTCAGCAAGGAGCTGCCCGAGCACGTGATAGACTGGACCGGCAAGCCCTGGGATCCCGC